>JBOGVL010000032.1:0-14016 GCA_050692535.1 Actinomycetota bacterium
ACCCTCCATCGAAAGGCGTAAGAGCCACTAAAGACGTTCGACCGATGGGCTCCCCCGCTGTTCCTACGTACAATCAGGCCGACGTGGCCCAGGTAGGGTCCCGCCGATGGCGTACGTCGGGAGGTCCGGAATGTCGGGAAGGCACCGCACCAGCGGAAGACGAAGGACGCAGGCCGCGCTCGGGCGGGTGATGGTCGTGCTCGCGCTCGGGGTCGCGTCCCTCCCCCTCCTCGGTGGGGCCGGGTTGATCGCGGCGAACGCGCAGGTCCCGACCCTCACCTCCTCCAAGTCCGGTCCCGCGACCGTGGCCCAGGGCGGGACCGTCAACTACACGATCAGCGTCTCCAACACCGGCACCACCGCCGTCACCGACGTCCGCGTCTTCGACCAGATCGACGCCAACCTGACGAACATCTCGGCGAGCGCCTCGCAGGGCAGCTGCGCCATCCAGGGCAACCTCGTCCGATGCGACATCGGCACGATCGCCGCCGGCGGGGGCGCCAGCGTCTCGATCTCGGCGACGGCACCCACCGGCGTCTGCCCCACCCTGTCCAATACCGCCGAGGTCAAGCGCGGCTTCACCAGCGCCGGAACGACGAACACCGTCGTAACCGACGTGACGGGGTGTACCACCCCCGACGTCAGCTTCTCCAAGTCCGGTCCGGCCACCGTCGCCCAGGGCGGGACCGTCACCTACACGATCAGCGTCTCCAACACCGGCAACGGCCCGTCGCTCCCGATCACCGTGACCGACAGCGTCGATGCCGCGTTCACCAACGTGCAGGCGAGCACGTCCCAGGGCAACTGCTCGGTGAACGGGAACAACGTGAGCTGTTCGATCGGCGTCCTGGCGGCGGGCGGGAGCGCGACGGTCACGATCACGGCAACGGCGCCGACCGGCACCTGTCCCGACCTCTCCAACGCGGCGCAGGTCCAGCAGGGCAACCAGGCGCCGCAGAGCACGAACACCGTCACGACGACCGTGACGGGCTGTGCGCCCGACGTCTCCATCACGAAGAGCGCCTCGGCGATCACCGTCGCCCCCGGCGGCTCCTTCACCTACTCGGTCACCGTCACCAACAACGGCGCCGCGCCGGCGCAGAGCGTGGTCGTCACCGACACCGTCCCGGCGGGGCTGACGATCGGCAACGTCACCGGGCCCAACTGCTCGGTGAACGGCCAGACCGTCACCTGCAACGTCGGCACGCTGGCCGCCGGCGCCTCGGCGACCATCACGATCTCGGTGACCGCGACCGCTCAGGCCTGCCCGAGCGTCTCGAACACGGCGCACGTGAGCTTCCAGGGTGGCCCGGGAGGAGGCTCCGCGGACAGTAACGCCGTCGCGGTCGGCGTCACCTGCACGCCGGGCGTGTCCATCACGAAGAGCGCGTCCGCGGTCACGGTCGCGAGCGGCGGCTCCTTCAGCTACACGGTGCAGGTCTCCAACACCGGGAGCGGCCCGGCCCAGAACGTGGTCGTCACCGACACCGTCCCGGCGGGGCTGACGATCGGCAACGTCACCGGGCCCAACTGCTCGGTGAACGGCCAGACCGTCACCTGCAACGTCGGCACGCTGGCCGCCGGCGCGACCGCCACGATCACCATCTCCGTGACCGCCACCGCGGGAGCCTGCCCGAGCGTCGTGAACCGGGCGCGGGTCACGTTCGCCGACGGCACCGGCGGCAACGGGTCCGCCGACAGCAACCCGGTCACCGTCGGCGTCAACTGCGAGACCGACGTCCAGATCGTCAAGAACTCGGACGCGCCCGGCCGCGGCATCGACTCCGGGGACTCGTTCACCTATTCGATCACCGTCTCGAACGACGGCAGCTCGACCGCCGAGGGCGTCGTGGTGACCGACACGATCCCGGACGGCCTGGAGATCGACGGGGTCAGCGGGCCCAACTGCTCCGTCAACGGTCAGGTCGTGACATGCAACGTCGGCGACCTCGCCGCGGGCGCCTCGATCACGATCACGATCGACGTCACGGCCGACGACGACGCCTGTCCCGCCGTCGAGAACTTCGCGCACGTCGAGTGGAACGACGGCGAGGAGACCTCCTCAGAGGACAGCAACACGGTGGTCGTCGACGTCGACTGCGTCGGCGGCGAGACGGTCACGCCGACTCCCCCGCCGGACGACACCACGACGATCACGCCTCCGGGCGGCACGGCCTTCACCGGCCCCGACGAGGGGGCGGTGCGGATGGGGCTGCTGTCCATCGCGCTGCTGGTCCTCGGGACCGGACTGACGTTCGCCGGGTACCGCCGGCGTGCGCGGAACGAGACCTAGACGAGGTCGGGAGGAGCACGCAAGAGCCCCGGACCTCGGTCCGGGGCTCTTGCTTCTCGGGACCGGCCCCGAGTCAACCGTAGAAGATGACCGTCACCCAGAGGTGGCCGTCGACGCGGGCGATCCCGATCGCCGCCTGCTCGAACACGGGGCGCAGGATGTTCTGACGGTGGAGCTTGCTGTCCATGAAGGCCTCCTGGAGGCCTTCGAGGGACGTGCCGACGCCCACGTTCTCACCTGCCAGGGACCACTCGTAGCCGTCCATCAGCGCACGGATCTCGTCCTCGCTGGAGTGGAAGATGGCGCCCCGGCGGGCCATTGCCTCGCTGTGACGCTTGGCGTAGCGCGAGAGCCTCCCGGCGAAATCCAGCTCCGCCCGGTCGGCCCGCTCCCGATCGTGGTTGGTGAGCGCGAGCATCATGCGACGGCGCCCCGAGCGCTCGCCCGCGCTCGCGTGGTCACCCGCTCCGGCGAGCCCGAACGCGAGCGCGCACGCTACGGAGAGGGCGACGAGAGCCCTGAACCTGTTCCGACCGAGCGGGGAATGGAGCATCTCGAGCCTCCCGACCCTCGGGTCCCGTGGGGCCGAGCTCGTCGAAAGCTCGGGTCCTTCGGCAGCCCGGCCGCCTCCCCTCTGCGGAGACCCGGAGCTTTGCGTCCCGCCGTCGCCGGCGGTTTGCCATGTTCGGGACCGTTCCTGACCACCGAGGTATCGGCCGGGGTGGCGACGGCCTTGAGCGTCGGATGGCCCGAACGGACTAGGGTCGGGCGCGATGGGAGGCGTGGAAGCGCGACCGACGGGAGACCGTCCCCGCCGGCTACCAGCGGAGCTTCAGATGGCGCGCGGCCCGCGCCTCGTCCAGGCGCCGAACCGGCGTCGTGACCGGGGCGTCGTGCAGGAGCTCGGGGTCCGTGTGCGCCTCGCCGTGGGCCCGTCGGAGCGCCTCCGCGAATCCGTCGAGTGACTCGCGCGACTCCGTCTCCGTCGGCTCGACCATCATCGCCTCCTCGACCACCAGCGGGAAGTAGACGGTCGAGGGGTGGTATCCCAGGTCGATCACGCGCTTGGCCACGTCCATCGCGCGGATCCCCGTCCGTTCCTTCAGCGGCCGCGCGGTTGCCACGAACTCGTGCATCGGCCTGCCCTCCGGGTGCGCGAGGGGGAACAGGTCCGTCACGCGAGAGGCCAGATAGTTCGCGTTCAGCACCGAACGCTCGGCCACCTCCTTCAGCCCGTCCCGGCCGTGCAGGAAGACGTAGGCGTAGGCGCGGACGAGCACCGCGAAGTTGCCGAGGAACCCGTGCATCCGGCCGATCGAGTCCGGATACTCCTCCTGGAGTCGAAAGGCGCCCGTCGACTCGTCCCGTTCGACCCGGGGGTAGGGCAGGAGCGGGACCAGGGTCTCCGCGACGCCCACCGGGCCGGCGCCCGGTCCCCCGCCGCCGTGCGGCGTGGCGAACGTCTTGTGCGTGTTGATGTGGACGATGTCGAAGCCCATGTCGCCGGGCCGGCATCGCCCGAGGATCGCGTTCAGGTTCGCGCCGTCGTAGTAGACGAGACCCCCCGCGTCGTGGACGACCCCGGTGATCCGTTCGATGTTCTCCTCGAACAGCCCCAGCGTGTTCGGGTTCGTCAGCATCAGGCCCGCCACGTCCTCGTCCACGAGCTTCTCGAGCGCACCGACGTCCACGAAACCGCGGGCATCGCTCGGGACGTGGAGCGCCTCGTAGCCGGCCAGGCGCACGCTGGCGGGGTTGGTGCCGTGCGCGGAGTCTGGGATCGCCACCTTCGTTCTCTGTCGGCCCGCCCGCTCGTGATGCGCGCGCATGATGAGCAGCCCGGTGAGCTCGCCGCAGGCTCCGGCCGGCGGCTGCAGCGTGGCCCGGGACATCCCCGTGATCTCGCAGAGGGCGCGCTCCAGGCGCCAGAGCAGCTCGAGCGCGCCCTGGGTCGTCGAGTCCGGTTGCCGAGGGTGCACGCGCTGGATGCCGGCGAGCTGGGCCACGGCCTCGGCGATCTTCGGGTTGTACTTCATCGAGCACGACCCGAGCGGGTAGACCCCGGTGTCCACACCGTAGTTCAGCTGCGACAGCCGCGTGTAGTGGCTGACGAGGTCGCGCTCGGCCACCTCCGGGAGTTCGGGGCGTCCCGGGCGCGCGGCGTCTTGCGGAATCGGCGAATCGGGAACGTCGAGCGCGGGGAGGCTGAACGCGCGGCGACCTGGGCGCGACAGATCCTTGATCGTCCCCTGCCGGTCGAGGGGCGCCTGCGTCCGGACCGGGGCGCCCATCCGGCCTCCCGCGGACGGGTCGGTGCTCACGCGAGCACCTCCTTCAGGGCCAGCGCGAGTCCGTCGATCTCCTCGCGGGTACGCCGTTCGGTGACGGCCACGAGCAGCGCGCGACCCTCGGCGTCCGGGAGCGGGACGCCGCCCAGGTATCCCCGATCGATCAACCGGTCGATGACCTCGGGTGCCGGCCGCGGCAGACGCAGCGGGAACTCCTTGAAGAACGTCGCGCCGGGGAACAGGAGCTCCACGCCCGGGACCTCGGTGAGCCGTTCGGCCGCGTACGACGCCTTGGCGGAGCACTGCCGACCGAGCTCCACGAGACCCTCGGGTCCGAGCCACCCGAGGTACACGGTCGCGGCGATCGCCATGAGGGTCTGGTTCGTGCAGATGTTGCTGGTGGCCTTCTCGCGCCGGATGTGTTGCTCGCGCGCCTGGAGCGTGAGCACGTAGCCGGTGCGCCCGTCGACGTCGAGGGTCTCCCCCACGATCCTGCCGGGCAGGCGCCGGACGTCGTCCAGGCGCGTCGCGATGACGCCGAGGTACGGGCCGCCGAAGTTGAGGTGGTTCCCGAGCGGCTGTCCCTCGGCGACGGCGATGTCGGCCCGGAGCTCGCCCGGAGGCGCCAGTACCCCCAGCGAGAGCGGGTCGAACACCTGGATCGCGCGGGCCCCTCCGGCGTGGGCGACGCCGAACAGCTCTCTCGCCGGCTCGAGCAGCCCGTACGCGTTGGGGTGCTGGACGATCACGCAGGCCACGTCGTCCCCCACCGACGGCTGCCCGCCGCGGCCGTCGACCGCCGGGAACGTCTCGGGCTCGTAGCCCGCTCCCCTTCCGTACGTGCGGAGGGTCTCGACGAGCCGCGGATCGACGGCCGAGCTCACCAGCACGCGGTCGCGGCCGGGCGCCGAACGCGCCAGGTTCACCGCCTCGGCCAGCGCCGTCGCGCCGTCGTAGAGCGAGGCGTTGGAGACCTCGAGGGCGGTGAGCTCGCAGATCATCGACTGGTACTCGAACAGGGCCTGCAGGACGCCCTGGGACAGCTCCGGCTGGTAGGGCGTGTACGAGGTGTAGAACTCGGACCGGCCGGCGAGCGCCCAGACGACGGCCGGGACGTAGTGGTCGTACGCCCCGGCGCCCGCGAAGCAGATCAGGTCGTCGACGTGGCGGTTGCGGGAGGCCAGGGCCCTGAGGTCGGCGAGGATCTCCATCTCGGAGACGCCCTCCGGAATCTGGAGCGGGCGCCCGAGACGTACCGACGGCGGGATCTGATCGAACAGCTCGTCGAGGCTGCCGAGACCGATCGCCTTCAGCATCCCCTGGACGTCATCGTCGGTATGCGGCGCGAACCTCATCCCGGACGGTCAGTCTAGCCCGTCACGCCGCCGGTTCGTCTCGGGCCTCGCCCCCGCGACCCAGGTGCCTGGCCGACGGCGGCGAGCTCAGCCCGAGACGTCCTCGAGCCCGTACTTCGAGACGAGGGACAGGTAGTCGCGCTGGTAGAAGATCTTGCAGTTCACGCCCGGGTACAGCTCGCGCAGCCTTCGGATCTTGCGGTTCTTCTTCGTCACGAGCTTCTGATTCAGGGTGGTGATCTCGATGTAGAGGTCGTACTGGGGAAGGTAGAAGTCGGGTGTGAACCGCTGGACGACGTTGCCCTCACGGTCCCACTCCAGATCGAACGAACGGGGCTCGTAGTCCCAGTCGATCTGATAGAAGTCCAGCAGCCGGGCGAACTGGCGCTCGCTGGCGTGGGCGAACCGCACGTCGTCGCTCTTCAGAGCCGGCGGCGTGGCCGCCGGGGCGCTGTCGCTCACGCGCCTCCGGCCGCGCGGGCGCCGCGAGCCTTCTTCCGGCCGCCCTTCGCCAGAGTCCCCTCGAGATCCGTCCATACCTTGTCCACGGCGACCGCGAAGACCGCCTGGCCGCCCTTGACCAAGTCGACGACCGCTTCGGGACTCTCCACGGAGTAGATACGGTCGCCGTCGACGATCAGGGTGGTCCCGAGCGCCGGTTCGTCCAGCGCCTTCAGGGTCTTCATGGCGGCCCGGACGCGCTGGAGGTTCACCCCGCTGTCGAGCAGCCGCTTGATGACCTTGAGCATGGCCAGGTCCTGGAACGAGTACAAGCGCTGGGTGCCCGAACCCTGCGCGTCCTGGACCGACGGCCGGACCAGCCCCGTCCGAGCCCAGTAGTCGAGCTGGCGGTAGCTGATCCCGACGATCTTCGTGACCTCGGGCACGCGATATCCCTGCTCAGCCATGACAACTCCGTAATTACGTGGACGTGGTCAGGCTAGGCGGGGACCACCCGGGTGTCAAACATCCGCGTGCGGAAGCCGACCCTGGGGACGTGACGCCGGCGGAGCGACGGGCTAGGGTGCGCGCTTCGCTGCCCACCGCCCAGGGGGTGATCCCGGATGCCCGCACCCATGTCCACCCGCCGGCGCGCCGTTGCGGCCGGCGTCCTCGCGCTGGCGACGTTCGCGTCCGCCACCGTCGCGGCGCCCGCCGCGGGCGCGGGAACCGGCTTCCGAGCGAAGCTGCTCACGCTGATCAACGCGAGCCGGGAGCGACGCGATCTCGCGGCGGTCTCGCTGAACGGCAGCCTGTCCGACGACGCGAGGCGGCACACCCGCAAGATGCTCCGGCAGGACGAGATCTTCGACCCACGCAACCTGCAGGAGATCCTGTCCGGCTACGACTGGGACGACCTCGGCGCGGCGGCCGTCGGCTGTGGCGCGACGCTGCGGGGGCTCCACCGTGCCCTCATGGAGTCGGAGGTCCATCGCGAGATCCTGCTGCACCCTCGGCTCCGGCGGGTGGGCATCGGCGTGATCGAGACGGACGAGCGCAACCTCTGCGGGCGCGGATCGTTCTGGGCGACCGAGATCTTCTACGGGTAGCGGCCTACTGGAAGTCCTCGGGGTTGACGTTCTCGAGGAACTCACGGAACTTCTCGACCTCTTCCTCCTCCTCCCCTTCGTTGGGGATGAGGATGGAGGCCTCCGAGAGCACCTCCTCGTTGGCGAAGATCTTGCAGCCCAGGCGCACGGCGAGCGCGATCGCGTCCGACGGGCGCGACGAGACCTCGTAGGTGCTCCCGTTGCGCTGCATGTTGATCACCGCGTAGAAGGTTCCGTCCCGCAGCTCGGTGATGACGATGCTGTCGACCTGCACGGCCATCTCCTCGAGGATGTTCTTGAGGAGATCGTGGGTCATCGGGCGTGGGGTGACGACACCCTGCAGTGCGATCGCGATCGCCGCCGCCTCCGGTTGACCGATCCAGATCGGGAGGAACCGCTCGCCGGACGTCTCGCGCAGCAACACGATCGGCGAGTTCGTCGGGAGCTCGATCCGCACTCCGGCCAGCGTCATCTCGATCAACATGGCACCGCCAGCGACCGTACACCCCGGTCCGGAAATCCGGCAACCTACGCCGGCGGCTGCACCTCGGGGAGGTAGTCGAGCAACGCGTCGGCATCGTTCTCGAGCGCCGTGAGATCCTGCACGGCAAGCAGATCGGGAACGTTGCGGTACCGCTCTCGGAAATCGAGGCCGTAACCGACGACGAACACGTCGGGGCACTCGAACCCGCGATAGCGGATCTCGAGCGGCGCGATCCGGCGCGCGGACTTGTCCAGGAGTGCGCACACCTGCACCGATGCCGGGTTTCGCGACTCCAGCACCGAGATCAGGTAGCCGAGCGTGAGCCCCGTGTCGACGATGTCCTCGACGACGATCACGTCCCGGTCGCCGATGTCCTCCTCGAGATCCTTCACGATCCGGACCCGGCCCATCGACTCGGTCGCACCCCCGTAGCGGGAGATCGACATGTAGTCGATGGACAGCGGCAGGCTGATCGACCGGATCAGATCCGCGAGAAACACCGAGCCGCCCTTGAGGACCGAGATCAGGACGGGCGCGCGCCCTTCATAGTCCCCGGTGATGGTGCGGCCAAGCTCCTCGATCCGACGGCGGATGTCCTCGCGCCCGAAGAGCACGCTGACGACGTCCGGCATCTGCGGGCGATGCTAACAGAGGACTCGTCCGGGGACGCCGTCGTGCCCTCCGGCGGACCACGCGTCAGGTCAGCAGCGCGTCCACCACGCCCGCGCCCGCGTCGACGAGGGCGCCGAACGAGCGACTCCACCACGAACCCTCCTCGGGCGGCGGCGGAGGGGGGACGTCGGTGACCACGAGGGGGACCTCCCCGAGCGGCGGCTGGCCCGGGACGGTCAGCACCACCGAGCCGATCCGCTGTCCCCGGCCCGGGGGGTACCGAACGGTCGCGTCGACCAGGACCTCCTGCCGGACGACGGCCTGAACGGAGACGAGCGCGTCCAGGCTCGCCCCCGTCGCGACCGAGACCTCGCGACCGTCGATCTCGACGGGCCGACGGAGCGGTCCCTCCTCGATCAGCGTGCGTCGCTCGAAGGCGGCGAACCCGTAGGTCAGCAGCGCGGCCGCGTCCGAGAACGCCTCATCGGGCTCGCCCAGCACGACGACCAGGAGACGCTCGGCTCCCCGTTGGGCGGTCGCGACGATGCAGAAGCCCGCCGCGCTCGTGAAGCCGGTCTTCACTCCCATCGCGCCCGGGTAGAGCCAGAGGAGGGCGTTACGGTTCTGGACGATCCGTGGCTCGCCATCCGGATCCGGGATCGAGTGCGTGCGGGTCGCCACGATCCCGTCGAACCCCGGGAGCTCGTAGGCGGCTCGCGTGATGCGCGCGATCTCGCGCGCGGTGGAGTACCCGGCGTCGTCGAGCCCGTTGGGCGACGCGAAGCGCGTGCGGGTCATGCCGAGACGGGCGGCCGTCCGGTTCATCAGCTCGACGAAGCCGTCGACGCTGCCCCCGACGTGCTCGGCAAGGGCGACGGCGGCGTCGTTCGCCGACTGGAGGAGCAACGCGTACAGGAGCTCCTGGACCGGGACCTCCTCGCCCGCGATGAGGCCGAGGCTGGAGATCCCGACGATGCGGCCGCTCGCGGCCTCCTCGCTCACGGTCACGACGTCCGTCGGCGAGGTCATCGTCATGACCAGGTAGGCGGTCATGATCTTGGTCAGGCTCGCCACCGGTCTCTTGGCGCCGGCTTCCAGCGCGAACAGGCTCTGGCCGGTGTCGAGGTCCACGAGGACGGCGGACGTCGCGTCGACGACGGGCGGGGTGAGGCTCGACGGCGGGGGCGTGTCGAGTACGCTCGGGAACGGCGAGGGCGAGGTACCGCCTCCGGGGACCGGCACCGGCGTCGGCGGCGGAGGCTCGAGTGTTTGCGCCCGGCCGACGGTGGGGGTCGCGGCGGCAGCCGCAATGGCGACGAGCAGCGCGAGCGGGAGCAGGCGGTGCCGGGTCGCCCGTGGCCCGCCCCGGGGGATGCGCCCCACGGCGCGGGTCAGCCGGCCAGGTACTGCCGCAGGTTCGTCCGCAGCAGCGCCTGCTTGAGCTTTCGCGAAGCCCGGGCGAGCTCCGTGAGGGAGGTCGCGGCCGCCCGGCGCGCATCGGGATTGCGCTGACGCAGCTGCGGCATCACGATCGACTCGAAGAACGACGACTCTCGCTCGGCGAAGTGCTTGTACATCGTCAGGTGGCGCGGCTCGACGCCGTAGCGGAAGAGATCCTTGACGATCGAGAGCACGATGTAGTCGTCGCCGTCGTAGTAGCGCGCCGACTCGGGGCCGTGGACGCAGACGAGCCCGAATGACTCGAGCTCCTTGATCCGGTCGCGCTCGATCCCGGTCGCCGCGGACATCTCCTCGATCGACATCTGCAACCCGGTCGGCGGCTCGGCCAGCTCCTCCTCGGCCTCGGCGACCGCGGGCGCCGCCCCGTCCTCGGGCTGCCCGTCGATCGACTCCTGCTGGAGCAGCCGATCCTTGATCACCTTGAGCGGGAGGTACTCGTCGCGCTGCATCCGCAGGATGGACTTCAGCCGATCGAGGTCCTTGTCGTAGAACTTGCGATACCCCGACGGCGTGCGCTCCGGGTCGATCAGGCCCTCCGACTCGAGGAAGCGGATCTTGCTGATCGTGATGTCCGGGAACTCGGTCTTGACCGAGACCAGCACCTCACCGATCGACTGGTAGTTGCGCGTCGGCATCCCCTCACTCCCCCGCGAAGAAGACCAGCTTGAACTTCCCGATCTGGACCTCGTCGTGCGGCGCGAGCTTGGTGGACTCGACGCGCTCGCGGTTGACGTAGGTCCCGTTCATCGAGCCCAGGTCGTGGATGGACCAGCCGTCGGATTGTCGCCGGATCTCGACGTGCTTCCGGCTGACGGTGATGTCGTCGAGGAACACGTCGCTGTCCGGGTTGCGTCCCGCCGTCGTCACGGCCTCCTCGAGGAGGAAGGTCGACCCGGCGTTGGGGCCGTGCTTGACGAGAAGGAGAGCCTGCCCCGCCTCGAGTTCGTCTTCGGGGAACGGGAACTCACCGGCTCCTTCACCTTCGACCTCCACGGGGGTGAGCCCGATGGTGGTCTCGTCCTGCAGCGCAGCCCCACAGTTGGCGCAGTAGCGCGCCTCGTCTTTGTTCGGATGTCCACAGCGGGTGCAGTACACCTTCGAGCGCTCCCGATCCCGGTCCTCACCCTCAGCGTTCGAGTCGAAGCCTCAACCTCGACCTCGATGGCGCCTAGAAGCTACAGGCCGCGGATGGGAGGGTCAACCAGGGATCGGCTCCATCTCGACCGCGGAACGGGAGTGGTTCGACGATCTCTCGAGCGTCCAGTATCGGGCCGACGATGCGGAGTCGAAGCGGGCTCAGGCCGAGGTCGACCCTGGACTCGAGGTCAGCTCTCCTGCTGCCGGACGAAGTCCCGGTAGGCGGCCGCCTCCATCAGCGACCCGAGCTCGGCGGGATCGGCGACGTCGAGCACCACGATCCAGCCGTCGCCGTAGGGCTGCTCGTTCACGAGCTCCGGACGGTCGTCCAGGAGGAGATTGCGGTCGATGACGGTCCCGGAGACCGGCGCGTAGACGTCGGAGACCGACTTGGTCGACTCCACCTCGCTGAAGGGCTGGTTGGCCGTTACCGAGGTGCCGATCTCGGGAACATCGACGTACACGATGTCGCCGAGGGCGTCCTGCGCGTAGTCGGTGATGCCGACCCGCACGCGACCCTCGCCCTCGTCGCGAACCCATTCGTGTTCCTTGGTGTAGCGAAGGTCTTCGGGGAACTCCATCTCTCGCACTCCTCCGGCGCTCTCGGGCAGCCGGGAACCTAGCACGAACCGCGCGCGCCATCGCCGGCGAGGGCCGCCCGAAGGTCGCCCACGTACAGGATCGTCGCGACGTAGTACTCGACGATCGCCACCGCGAAGAACGTCCACCCGCACGCGAGGAAAGCGGGCGCGAGCGCGTAGCCGAGGTTTCCCCACGCGATGCATCCGATCGCCACCATGAGGCCGAACGTCGCGACCTTTCCCAGGTAGCGAACGTCGATCCGGACCCGGCGGACCGACAGGAGCGCGATCCCCGCCAGCAGGATCAGGGCGTCGCGAACCAGGATCAGCAGCGCCGCCCACAGCGGGAATGCCCCGCGGATCACCAGTGCGATCAGACCCGCGGCGATCGCCAGGCGGTCGGAGACCGGGTCCAGGATCTTCCCGAGCTCGGACACCTGATCCGTGGCCCTCGCGATCGCACCGTCGACCCAGTCGGTCGCGAGGACGACCCCGAACAGCACGAGCCCGGCGAAGGTCGTGTCGGGATCGACGATCAGCCACACGAAGACCGGGATGAAGGCGATCCGGAGGAAGGAGAGGGCGTTGGGGATCGTCATCACGCGATCGGAGGCCGCCGGCGAGGCGGGCGTCATGGACGGCGCTCCCGCCCGAGGCCGGCCCGGTCTCGCCGAACCGATCCGTGATCGCCCATGACGGTCCGCCCGTTTCCCCTCGGCACCAAGGCGCAGCCTAGCGTCCGAGCGCGCCCCGTCCGCCTCAGCGCGGGTCGTCGACCCGACGGGCGCGCCGCCAGAGGAGGGCGAGACTCGAGGAGGTCCCGACGAAGCCGAGGACCGAACCCATGAGGAACACGTCCTCGTAGGCGTCCTCGGCCTCTCCGACCACCTGCGCGCCGATCGCCAGCGTCACGACGCCGATCCCCGCGCCCACGACGAGGGCAAGCACGGCGGCGATCCGATCACCCGCCGGCAGCAAGACCCCGAGAAGCCCCGCGCCCGCCGCCGCGAGTCCGATCAACACGAGGGCGACCGTCATCGTGAGATCCATGCCGCGACGATGGGGTGTCGGCCCGGGGGCGGCAAGGGCGTCCGCAACAACACCACGGAATCGTGCCGGGATCGTCCCGACGTTCGGCGACCGTCGGGCCGGCCGGATTCGAACCGGCGACCTTCTGACCCCCAGTCAGACGCGCTAACCATGCTGCGCCACGGCCCGTGAGCCGGATTGTATCGGCACCCGGCTCGGGCGATGCGGCCGGGGGCCCGGTCGAAGCCTCAGCCGGCCCGCCCGGCCCGTTGCCGGGGGCCCCGGCGTTGCCCCGGCCGGAACCGCAGTCGCACCGGCACGCCCTCCAGCCCGAAGGCGCGCCGGAGGCGGTTCTCGAGGAACCGCTCATAGTTCGATCCGGGCGCGCGAGCGCCGAACAGCACGAACGTCGGCGGCGCCGCGTTCACCTGGGTCGCGTACCGGTACCGCACTCCGTCCGGTGCCGGGCGCTCCCCCTGCGCGGCCAGCAGGACCTCGTTGACCACCGCGGTGGGCGCGCGGCGGATCCACCGGTCGTGGATCTCCAGCAGGACCGGTCCCAGCCGATGAACGCCGGTCCCGGTCTTCGCCGACGTGCGCAGGACGGGTGCTCGCGCGAAGGGAGCGAGCGCGACGCCGAGGTCCTTGTAGAGCCGATCCTTCTCCTCCACGAGATCCCACTTGTTGGCCACCACGAGCATCCCGCGGCCGAGCTCCATCACGCGCGCAGCGATCCGCTTGTCCTCGGCCGTGAAGCCCTGGGAAGCATCCAGGATGAGCACCGCGACGTGCGAGCGCTCGATCGCGCGCTCCGCGCGAAGGAAGCTGTAGTACTCCACTCCCTGCGTCTTCGCCGGGCGCCGGAGCCCCGCCGTGTCGACGAAGCGAACCGGTCCGTCGGGCCACGCGACGAGGGCGTCGACGGCATCCCGCGTCGTCCCCGCCTCCTCGAACACGACGGAGCGGTCCTCCCCCACCAGTCGGTTGAACAGGCTGGACTTGCCGACGTTCGGCCGGCCGACCAGCGCGAACCGCGGCTCGTCGGCCTCCGCCTCCTCGGAGACGCGGTCCGGGAGCAGCTCCACCACGCGATCGAGGAGGTCGCCGGAGTTCCGGCCGTGCAGGGCCGAGACCACGATCGGCTCTCCGAGGGCGAGCGCGTGGAAGGCCAGGGCGTCCGACTCCTCGCGGTCGCCGTCCACCTTGTTCACGACCAGGACCACCGG
>JBOGVL010000033.1:0-13835 GCA_050692535.1 Actinomycetota bacterium
GAACAAGGTCGCGTTCACCGGCTCGACCGAGGTCGGCAAGATCATCCGCCGCGCCACCGCGGGGACCGGCAAGCGGCTCACGCTCGAGCTGGGCGGCAAGGCGGCGAACATCGTCTTCGAGGACGCGCCGCTGGACCAGGCGGTGGAGGGCGTGATCAACGGCATCTTCTTCAACCAGGGGCACGTGTGCTGCGCCGGGTCCCGGTTGCTGGTACAGGAGTCCGCGTTCGAGCCGCTGCTCGACAAGCTGAAGGAACGCCTGCAGACGCTCCGCGTCGGGAACCCGCTCGACAAGAACACCGACGTTGGCGCGATCAATTCGCGGCAGCAGCTCGAGAAGATCGAGGAGCTGGTGGCCGCGGGGGTGGAGGAGGGCGCGGAGATGTACCAGGCCGAATGCGCTCTGCCCGAGCGTGGGTTCTGGTTCCGCCCGACGCTGTTCACCAACGTCTCGCAGAGCCACCGGATCGCCCGTGAGGAGATCTTCGGCCCCGTCCTGTCGATCCTCACGTTCCGCACCCCGGCGGAGGCCGTCGAGAAGGCGAACAACACGCCGTACGGGCTGTCGGCCGGGATCTGGACCGAGAAGGGTTCGCGGATCCTGTGGATGGCCGAACGGATGCGGGCGGGCGTGGTCTGGGCCAACACGTTCAACCGGTTCGACCCGGCGTCGCCGTTCGGGGGCTATAAGGAGAGCGGCTTCGGGCGCGAGGGCGGCCTGCACGGCCTGGCTCCCTACCTCGAGCTCGACGGTGGGAACGGCTCGTGAGCGCGCGGGTGCCGGTGCGACGCACCGCCAAGCTCTACGTGGGCGGCGAGTTCCCACGCAGCGAGTCCGGCCGCTCCTACGAGGTCCTCTCGCACGACGGGCGGCTGCTGGCCCGGGCGGCCAGGGCCTCGCGGAAGGACCTGCGCGACGCGGTTCGCGCGGCGCGGGCCGCCCAGCCCGCGTGGGCCGGGAGGACGGCGTATCACCGCGGCCAGATCCTCTACCGGGTCGCCGAGCTGATGGAGGGCCGGCGCGCCCAGTTCGAGGGCGAGCTCGATGACGCCGGCGCGGCGGATCCCGGCCGCGGCGTCAGCGCCGCGATCGATCGATGGGTCTGGTACGCCGGCTGGGCGGACAAGATCGGCCAGGTCCTCGGGGGGACGAATCCGGTGGCCGGCCCCTACTTCAACTTCACGGTCCCCGAGCCCACGGGCGTGGTGGGGATCGTCGCTCCGCAGGATCAGTCGCTGCTCGGCCTCGTGTCGCGGCTGGCGCCCGCGATCGTGTCGGGCAACACGACCGTGGTCCTGGCGAGCGAGCGGCACCCGCTGCCGGCCGTCTCGTTGTCCGAGGTCCTCGCGACCTCCGACGTCCCGGGCGGGGTCGTGAACCTGCTCACGGGGTTCACCGCGGAGCTCGTCCCCTGGCTCGCGGGTCACATGGACGTGAACGCGGTCGACGCGACCGGCGTGTCCGAGGAGCTCCTGCCGGAGGTCGAGAAGCTCGCGGCCGAGAACGTCAAGCGGATCATCCACCGGGGCCCGCGAGCAGACCCGTTCTCGCCCCAGGCGCAGAGCCCGTTCGAGATCACCGCCCTGATGGAGTTCAAGACGGTCTGGCACCCGATCGGCGCCTGAGCCGGCCCCGCCCGGCGCCCATCCCCAGGATTTCACGACTTCGCAATGTCCCTTCCCGGGAGCGCGTCCGAGCCGGGGCTACGATTCCCCGCGATGCCCCTCTACAAGGAACAGGGCGTCGTCCTGCGTTCCACCAAGCTGGGCGAGGCCGACAAGATCGTGACCGTCATGACGCAGGGATCCGGCAAGGTCCGGGCGGTCGCCAAGGGGATCCGCAAGACCACCTCCCGCTTCGGGGCCCGGCTCGAGCCGTTCACGCACGTGTCGCTGATGGTCTACCGGGGTAGGGGGTCGCTCGACACCGTGAGCCAGGCCGAGATCCTCTCGCCGTTCATGTCGCTCCGCCGCGACCTGGCGTTGTTTGCCGCCGGCGAAACCATGCTCGAGTCCGTCGACAAGGTGGCCGAGGAGCACGAGCGCAACGTGCGGCTGTTCCTGCTGCTGCTGACCGGGATGCGGGCGCTGGACGCCCGCCCCACGGACGGGGCCGCGGTGGCCGAGTCGTTCCTGCTGAAGCTGCTCTCGCTCTCGGGGTTCCATCCGAGCCTGAGGGCCTGCGCCGTCTGCGGACGGCCCGACCCCGAGCGGTTCGCCAGCGGCCAGGGCGGTGCGGTGTGCGCCGCCGACGCCGAGTTCGACGCCGGGCCGGCCTCCCGGGAGGCGCTCGACCACCTGGCCGCGCTCGGGGGAACGGGGCTGCTCGAGTCGGGCGAGCTTTCGACCGATACGACGGTGAGGCGCGAGTCGCGCGCCATGCTGTTCGGGTTCGCCGAGTACCACCTGGAGCGACGCATGAAGAGCCTGCCGATCCTCGCGAGGAGCCTCGTGCCGTGAGCACGTACCTCGACGACCTCGATCGGGACCGGCTGCCCCGGCACGTCGGCATCGTGATGGACGGCAACGGCCGGTGGGCCAAGCTCCGTGGCCTGGCTCGCACGGAGGGCCACGCCGCCGGCGAGTCGGCGATGTGGGACACGGTCGTCGGGGCCAGCGAGCTCGGCGTCGGATGGCTCACGATGTTCGCGTTCTCCACCGAGAACTGGAATCGACCCAAGGCCGAGGTCCGCTACCTGATGGGCTTCAACCGCGGCCTGCTCCGCCGCCGCCGGGACGAGCTTCACCGGATGAACGTGCGCGTCCGCTTCATGGGCCGGCGCGACTGGAAGGTTCCCCGCTCCGTCCTGCGAGAGATGGAGACGTCCGAAGAGCTCACCCGTGACAACACCGGCATGACGCTCACGATCGCCTTCAACTACGGCGGACGCGTCGAGGTGGCCGACGCCGTCAAGCGGCTGCTCGAGGACCACGACGCCGGTAGGCTGAGGGGCGAGAAGATCACCCCCGAGTCGATCTCGCGTCGCCTGTACCACCCCGACATGCCGGACCCCGACCTCATCATCCGGACGAGCGGAGAAGAGCGGATCAGCAACTTCCTGCTGTGGCAGGCGGCGTACTCCGAGTTGTACTTCACGCCGGTGTACTGGCCCGACTTCGACCGCGAGCACCTGTACGAGGCGATCCGCGACTACCAGAAGCGCTCGCGTCGCTTCGGCGCGATCGCCGAGAACGACTCCGACTAGCCGCGGGGGCGGCCGCGGGGCCGCCGGTTCTCGTACACGGGGGTGATGGCTCCGTCGCTCCGCGCCGGGCGAGGCACGAACGTCGCAATCCTGGTCCTCCTCTCGGGGGCCGTCGCGACCGGCACCCTCGCCACCGCGATCGGGGGCGGATGGTCAACGTGGGCGGTGGTCGCGCACGGCGTCATCGGGGTCACGCTCGTCGTGATCGCGCCCTGGAAGAGCGTGATCTCGCGCCGCGGGGTCCGGCGTCGAGGACGCAGTGCGGGCCCCAGCCTGCTGCTTGCGCTCCTGATCGTCGTCGCCATCGGCGCGGGGGTCGCGCACGCGGCCGGCGTCGGGGAGGTCTGGGTCCTGCCCGTCCGGGCGCTGTGGCTGCACGTCGCCGCCGCGCTCTGCGCCATCCCGCTGGCGATCTGGCACGTGATCGCCCGGCGGACCCTCCCGCGACGGACCGACCTGTCCCGACGCGCCCTGCTCCGCGGCGGCGCCGCCCTGGCCGTCGGCGGCGCCGCGTACGTCGCGGTCGAGGGCGCGATCGCTGGTCTCGGCCTCTCCGGCGGCCGTCGCCGGTACACCGGATCGCACGAGGCCGGGTCGTTCGAGCCGACGGCGATGCCGACGACGATCTGGCTGGACGACTCGCGCCCGGCCATCGACCCCGCGAACCATTCCGTCGTCGTCGCGACGTCCACGGGCCGCCGCGAGTGGAGCGTGCCCGAGCTTGCCGGGTTCGGGGACGACCTCCGAGCCACCCTCGACTGCACGAGCGGCTGGTTCGCGACGCAGGACTGGACCGGCGTCCGGCTCGACCGGCTCCTCGGCGACGCGGATGGCCGCAGCGTCGTGGTCCGCTCGGTGACCGGTTATGCGCGCCGGTTCCCACTGAGCGACGCCGCGCGGATCCTCCTCGCCACCCACGCCGGTGACACACCTCTCGACGCCGGGCACGGCGCCCCGGTCCGCCTCGTCGCCCCGGGGCGTCGCGGCTTCTGGTGGGTCAAGTGGGTGGAATCCGTCGCGGTGGAGGACACCCCCTGGTGGTGGCAGCCGCCGTTCCCCCTCTCGTAGCGGCTGCCGGTGCAGGCGGACCTCGACCCGTAGACTGGATCTCACGCCAGCGGTCGCCGCCAGCGGCCGGGAGAGAGGAGGATCCACCGTGGCCGAGCTCATGGAGGCCATCACCTCCCTCGCCAAACGACGAGGGTTCGCGTTCCAGTCCAGCGAGATCTACGGGGGCCTGCGCTCGTCGTGGGACTACGGTCCCCTCGGCGTCGAGCTGAAGCGGAACGTCAAGGACGCCTGGTGGCGCTCGATGGTCCAGCTGCGCGACGACGTCGTCGGCCTCGACGCCGCCGTCATCATGTCGCCGAAGGTCTGGGCGGCGAGCGGCCACCTCGAGGTGTTCACCGACCCGCTCGTCGAGTGCCTGAACTGCCACCAGCGGTTCCGCGCCGACCACCTCCCCGGCGTCCACGCGCCGCAGTCCGGGCACGAGGAAGACGTGACGACCGTCGACATGCACGACCGGCCCACCTGCCCCAACTGCGGCCACCACGAGTTCACGGACCCGCGGAACTTCAATCTGATGTTCAAGACCCACATCGGCCCGGTCGCCGACGAGGCGAACGCCGTGTACCTGCGCCCGGAGACGGCGCAGGGGATGTTCGTCGACTTCGCGCAGATCCAGACGACGAGCCGGAAGAAGGTGCCGTTCGGGATCGCGCAGATCGGCAAGTCGTTCCGGAACGAGATCACGCCGGGCAACTTCATCTTCCGGATGCGCGAGTTCGAGCAGATGGAGATGGAGTTCTTCGTCGAGCCCGGCACCGACGAGACATGGCACGACTATTGGATCGAGGAGCGCCACCGCTGGTACATCGACCTCGGGATCCGCGAGGAGCGACTGCGGCTGCGCGAGCACGACGCGGACGAGCTCTCGCACTACTCCAAGCGCACGGTGGACGTCGAGTACGCGTTCCCGTTCACTGACTGGGGCGAGCTCGAGGGCATCGCCAACCGGAGTGACTTCGACCTCAAGCAACACGAGAAGTTCTCAGGCCAGGACCTCACGTACTTCGACCAGGAGCGGGACCTGCGCTACCACCCGTACGTGATCGAGCCGGCGGCCGGTGTCGACCGGGCGCTGCTCGCGTTCCTGATCGACGCCTATCGGGAGGAGGAGGCGCCCACGGCGAAGGGCGGCACCGAGAGGCGCACGTACCTCGCACTCCACAAGGATCTCGCCCCGATCAAGGTCGCGGTGCTCCCGCTCAGCCGGAACGAACAGCTCGCGCCCGACGCGCACGCGGTCTTCGATCTGGTCAAGACGCGCTGGATCTGCGACTTCGACGACGCCGGCTCGATCGGACGACGGTACCGGCGGCAGGACGAGGTCGGAACGCCGTTCTGCGTCACGGTCGACTTCGACAGCCTCGAAGACCGGCAGGTCACGGTGCGCGAGCGCGACCGGATGACCCAGCAGCGCCTGCCGATCGAGAACCTCGTCGCCCACTTCGCCGAACGGCTGTAGGTGTCCCGTGGACGAGCCGAAACCTCGGAGAGGATGGATGAGTCTGTACGCGACGGCGTTCGTGCTCATGCTCGCCGCCGGCGCGATCTTCGTGGTCGCCTCGCTCGGGAATCTGGAGTCGATCGGCCTGCTGCGCATCTCGGCCTGGTGCTCGGCCGCCGCCATCGTGGTCGCCCTGGCGAGCGTCCTGGCTCCGAGGCGCCGGTGAGCCCGCGGCGGATCGCCGGGGCGCTCCTCGCGCTCGGGCTGCTCGCGACTGCCTGTACCTCGAGTGGCGGTCCGGTCGATCCCGGTCTCGGCTCGGACGGCGAAGGCTCGGGGTCGGCGGGTGTGCCCACGTCGCCCGAGGTCGTGCCGCCGCCCGAGGTCGGCCCGGGGTCTGCCCTGGCGGCCCTTCACGAGCTCTGCCGGCTCCCGAAGCCACAGATCGGTGATGGATCCGGCGTCCCGGCCGAGGGGCCGACGCCGTCGACCATCGCGTCGGTGATGCGACAGGTCGAGGAGATCCGTGGGTTCGAGTTCTCGCGTCCGGTGGTCGCCGAGCCTGTCACCCAGCAGGAGATCGCCGACGGCTTCTCCGAGTACCTCGACCGGGCGCTGCCCGAGGAGTTCTACGAGCGGCGCAGCGCCGCCTGGCAGACGATCGGCGTGATCCCGGAGGGCACGAGCATCAGGGACGAGCTGTTCGAGTACGCCGGTACGCAGGTGATCGGCTACTACGACACGGTCACCGGCGAGCTCGTGTTCATCGGCGAGGAGGACCCGTCGCCCCTGGAGCGGATCACGCTGGCGCACGAGCTCACGCACGCCATCGACGACCAGCGGTTCGGGCTCGAAACCCTCGACGTGCTCGGGGCCGAGTGCCGGGACGAGGAGGCGCAGGCGGCGATCGCCCTCGTGGAGGGCAACGCGACGTTCTTCATGCTCCGCTGGGCACAGACGTTCCTGTCGCTCGAGGAGCAGCTCGAGGTCGGCACCGAGGCGGCGGAGCAGTCGCCACCGCCGAGTGACATCGCGCCGTTCATCAGCGCGATCCAGGAGTGGCCCTACTTCGACGGGCTCACGTTCGTCACCCGGCTCGAGAGCGAGGGGGGGCTCGAAGCCGTCGACGCGGCTTTCGCGGAGCTGCCGGTCTCGACCGAGCAGATCATCCATCCCGAGCGCTACCCGAACGACCTGCCTATGCCGGTCGACGTGACCGACCTCGCCGGCGCGCTCGGCGACGGTTGGAAGGACCTCGACGTGCAGGTGGTGGGGGAGATGTGGCTCGACCTCGCCCTCGGCCTGCGTCTGGACGAGGCCTCCGCCGCCGCCGCGGCGGCTGGATGGGACGGCGCGATCTACCGTGCCTGGTCCAAGGGGGAGCAGGTCGCGGTGGTGCTCGCGACCGTCTGGGACACCGAGGGTGACGCCGCCGAGTTCGGCGACGCGATGGCCGACTGGCTCGCCGACGGTGGTCACGCGGCCACCGTCCTGCCCGCCGAGGGACCGAACGTCCGCGTGCTCTTCGCGACCGACGCCGAGGCGCTGCGCCTGCTGGAGGCCGCGGCAGCCTAAGCCCGGCTCAAGCCGTCGTGCCTGCATCCGATACCTCTGTAGGACGATGGGGCGACCGACGACCGAGCGACAGCCGGGGGACGCCGGCCCGCGATGGGCGGGGCGTCCGTTTCTGGCCGCGGTCGTCCGGCTCGCCGTGCTCCTCGTGCCGATCGCCGCGGGGGTCGCGCCCGGCGTCGTGCTCGCGCGTCTCATCCCCCAGCCGAGCGGCGTGGTCGGGCTCGCGTGGATCCTGGCTGTGCTCGCCGGGTCCACGCTGACGGTCACCGCGGTCGAGCGCCTCGGGCGGCGGCTGCTGCCGCTGGCCACCCTGCTGAACCTGTCGCTCGCGTTCCCTGACCGGGCGCCGTCGCGCTTCAAGCTCGCCCGCCAGGCCGGCAACATCCGGATCCTCCATGAACGCGCCCGCCACGCTCGCGAGCACGGTCTCGATCGGGACCCGGCTCGCGCCGCCGAGACGGTCCTGACCCTCGTTTCGGCGCTTTCCGCGCACGACCGGAAGACCCGCGGCCACTCCGAGCGCGTTCGTGCGCTGACGGACATGGTGGCGGCGGAGTTCGACGTCTCGCCGGCCGATCGCGACCGCCTGCGGTGGGCAGCGCTCCTTCACGACGTGGGCAAGCTGGAGGTGCCGAGCGAGACGCTGAACAAGCCCGGGAAGCCGGACGAGGACGAGTGGGAGGTCCTGCGCCGGCACCCGCTCGAGGGCGAGCGGATCTCGGCGCCCTTGCTCCCGTGGCTCGGCGAGTGGGCGGCCGTGATCGGCCAGCACCACGAACGGTGGGATGGGGCCGGCTACCCGCGGGGCCTGTCCGGCGAGCAGCTCGTGCTGGGCGCCCGGATCGTCTCCGTGGCCGACTCGTTCGAGGTGATGACGGCCGCGCGCTCCTACAAGCGGCCGATGACGCCCAACGCGGCCCGCCGCGAGCTCCAGCGCTGCGCCGGAAAGCAGTTCGATCCGCAGGTCGTCCGCGCGTTCCTCGGCATCTCGGTCGGCCGGCTGTGGCTGACCGTGGGGCCGGCGTCGTGGGTCGCGCAGATCCCGTTCATGCTGGGGATCGGCCGGACGGGCGGCCAGGCCATCACGCTCGCCCGGGCGGCGGGCACCGTCGCGATCAACGGCCTCGCGGGCGTTCTGGCCTTGGGGGTCGGAGCGGCGGCCGCCGCGCCCACCCCGCGGGTGGAGACGACGGCCGCGGTCGCGACGGCCCACGATTCGACGTCGACGATCACCGACGCGAGCGGCTCGGGGGTCATCGACGACGAGATCGGCCAGGACGACGAAGGGTTGCCCACCAACGACGACGCCTCCCAGGAGGACGAAGGCGGCGACGCGCCGCCGGGGGGCGAGGGCGATGAAGGCGGAGTCCCCGAGGACGCGCCGATCGATCCGGGCGATGACGACGGCATCGTCGAGGAGGTCGAGGGCACGGGCGACGACGTCGACGACGTGGTCGACAACACCGTAGAGACGGTGGAGGAGACCCTGGAGACGGTCGAGGAGATCGTGGAGACGGTCGACGACGCGGTCGACGACGTCTTGGAAACGGTCGAGGAGACCGTGGAGACGGTCGAGGACGTCGTCGAGGACACGGCGGGCGGCCTCGACGACACGCTGGGCGACGTCCTCGGCGGCCTCGGCTAGCGCCGGGCCCGAACGCGTCTGACCGCACGACGCGTTCCGTAGACTCAAGCTTCCGGAACCCGGGACACGCGGAGGCTGCCCAGATGTCCAAGTACGTCTACGACTTCTCCGAGGGCAACAAGGAGATGAAGGACCTTCTCGGCGGGAAGGGGGCCAACCTCGCCGAGATGACCAACATGGGGCTCCCCGTACCCCCGGGGTTCACCATCACGACCGAGGCCTGCCTGACGTTCCTCGCGCAGGGCGGTGCGCCGCCGGAGATGCTCGAGGAGGCGGGGGAACATCTTCGCCGCCTCGAGGCGGCCATGGGCAAGATGCTCGGAGACCCCGAGGACCCACTCCTGGTGTCCGTCCGCTCCGGAGCCAAGTTCTCGATGCCGGGGATGATGGACACGGTCCTCAACCTCGGCCTGAACGACCGGTCGGTGGAGGGCCTCGCGACGCAGACCGGCGGAGACGCCCGCTTCGCCCGCGACGCCTACCGCCGGTTCATCCAGATGTTCGGCAAGATCGTGATGGACGTGCCGGCCGAGGCGTTCGAGCACGCGCTGGACGAGGCCAAGGAGGCGAAGTTCGCGGGCGCGCAGGACACCGACCTCGACGCCGACGACCTGGCGGCGCTGATCGAGCGCTTCCGCGCGATCTATCGGGACCACACGGGAGCGGACTTCCCGCAGGACCCAAAGGAGCAGCTCCAGCTCGCGATCGGCGCGGTGTTCAACAGCTGGAACGGGAAGCGGGCCCGCGACTACCGTCGGCAGAACAAGATCTCGGACGACCTGGGGACGGCCGTGAACATCGTCGCGATGGTGTTCGGGAACCGCGGTGAGGACTCGGGGACCGGGGTCGCCTTCACACGCGACCCCAGCACGGGAGAACGGGTCCCGTACGGCGACTACCTCGAGAACGCGCAGGGCGAGGACGTCGTCGCCGGCATCCGCAACACGAAACGAATCGCCGAGCTCGAGGCGCTCGACCCCAAGTCGTATCGGGAGCTGCTCGAGGTGATGGACACCCTCGAGCGCCACTACCGCGACATGTGTGACATCGAGTTCACGATCGAGAAGGGCAAGCTCTGGATCCTGCAGACGCGCATCGGCAAGCGGACGGCGCTCGCCGAATGGGTGATGGCCTTCGACATGCTGGACGAGGGCCTGGTCGACGAGGACACCGCGCTCCTGCGGGTCGACGCGAACCGGTTGGAGGAGCTGTTCAAGCGTCGCGTCAAGGCCGACGGGGCCGAGCCGATCGCCCGTGGCCTGAATGCGAGCCCCGGGGCGGCGAGCGGCGAGGTCGTGTTCACCGCCGACGACGCCGAGGCGCGAGCGAAGGAAGGCCGGAACGTCCTGCTGGTCCGGCGGGAGACCACGCCGGACGACTACCACGGCATGATCGCTTCGCAGGGGATCCTGACGAGCGCCGGCGGGACCAACTCGCACGCGGCGGTCGTGGCCCGAGGCGAGGGCATCCCGGCGGTCTGCGGCGCCGACGCGATCAAGATCGACCTTGGCTCCCGATCCTTCGCGGCCGACGGCACGACGGTGAAGGAGGGTGAGGTCGTCACCATCGACGGGTTCACAGGCAACGTGTTCGTCGGCGAGCTCCCGCTGGAGGACTCGGTCCTCGAGAAGGCGCGCGCCGGCAACGCGGCCGCACGCGAAGAGCGAATCTGGCGGGCGTTCGAGCGCCTGATGTCGCATGCCGACGACTGCCGGCGCCTGCGGGTGCGAGCCAACGCCGACACGCCCGACCAGTCGACGAACGCTCGCGAGCGAGGCGCCGAGGGGATCGGCCTGTGCCGAACCGAGCACATGTTCCTCGGCCAGGAACGCGTGGCGGCCGTGCAGCAGATGATCTTCGCCGACACGACCGAGGAGGAGCAGCAGGCCTTCGACGTGCTGCTCCCGCTCCAACGTGAGGACTTCGTCGGGATCTTCCGAGCGATGGACGGGCTGCCGGTGACCGTTCGGCTGCTCGATCCTCCCCTGCACGAGTTCCTGCCGAACCAGGTCTCGCTCGCGGTCGAGGTCGCGCTCGGCAAGGAACGCGGGGAGGACGTGGCCGAACGCGAACAGGTGCTGCGCAAGGTGAACGAGCTGCACGAGGCCAACCCCATGCTCGGCCTCCGCGGCGTGCGCCTGGGCATCGTGAAGCCGGGCCTGTACGCGATGCAGGTTCGAGCGATCTGCGAGGCCGCGGCCCAGGTGAAAGGGGAGGGGGGCGACCCGAGAGTCGAGATCATGATCCCTCTCGTCGCGACCAAACCCGAGCTCGAGCAGATGCGGGCCGAGCTGGAGCCGGTCGCGCGGGACGTGCTCGAGGGCCGCGGCGTCGAGCTGGAGCACCTGGAGTGGGGGACGATGATCGAGCTCCCGCGCGCCACCGTCACGGCCGGTGAGATCGCCGAGGCCGCCGACTTCTTCTCGTTCGGCACGAACGACCTGACGCAGACCGCCTTCGGCTTCTCCCGCGACGACATCGGCAAGTTCGTCGGCATGTACGAGGAGCGCAAGCTCGTCCCCGCCAACCCGTTCGTGACGGTGGACCGTCCCGGCGTGGGCCGGCTGATGCGCATCGCGAGCGAGGAGGGAAGGGCCGCGAACGCCAACCTCCACCTGGGGATCTGCGGCGAGCACGGCGGCGATCCGGCGAGCGTGGTGTTCTGCCACGAGATCGGGCTCGACTACGTGAGCTGCTCGCCCTTCCGCGTGGAGACCGCCCGGCTGGCGGCCGGCCAGGCGGCGGTCGGCGCGGCCGAGTCCGCGTCCAAGTAGCCGTGGACCCCGACGACCTCGGGGCGCTCTCGGCGGACTCCTGACCCGTCCGGACGGCAAGCCGGACCCGCGACCGGTGGACGTCGCGGTCATCGATAACGACCGCGAGCGCGAGGGTCGCCCCGGCGGCCACGCGTTCGTCTTCCTCGCATGGAGCGTCGCCGCCGAGGCCGAGCGCGACTTTCGGAGGCAGCTCCCGACCTGAGTCGAAATGGGCCGGGCGTCGACCGCGTTTCCCCCGGCCTGGTGATGTGCGCCGGACGCGCGCTCGCCTATCCTTCGGCGTCTCCCCACTCCCCCGCGGGCAAAGGGTGGTGAGTCGTGCGAATCTCGCAAACCGCACACCCCAAGGCATGAACCCGGGCGCGACGGAGTCGCTCGTCGCCGGATCGTCGATGCGCCTCCCCTTCGGCGCGGGAGGGAGGAAGCATGACGAAGTGGGGGGTGCTGACGGCGCCGCTCAACGTGCAAGGCGCAAGCTCTGTCGACCGACAGGCTCCCGGAGGCCCCACGCCGGGTCAGAGGGGTGATGACCGGTTGAGTCACAGGGCCCGTGTGTGGACCTGGATCATCGTTGCGTTGGTTCTCATCCAGCTCGTCGCGTTCCTGCTCCTTCGCACAACGGATCGCAAGACCATCGGCCCAGTCGGCGAGATCAGCGCCATGGGGTTGACGCTCCAAGCGGACGAGGACGGCGACCTCTCCGACTACATGGTCACGTCGTTCACCACGTTCGACACCGGGACGAGGACGATCCCCGCCCCCCAGGGCGCCGCTCTCGCCGCGTGTCGGAGTCGCGCATTCGGGCTCGATGGTCAGGCAACGGCCGGGACGGCCTGGAGGTTCATCGCCAACGTTTCCTGGTGCTACTCGACCGGCAAGAATCCGCGGATCACATCCGTCACCTGGGGACAGTCGGGGCAGACGTTCATTCCGGGTTGGAGCTATCGGGGCGTCTCGGGTGACATCCGATCGGGCGGGGTGAACCAGACCTTCGCGTACCGCAGGGTGACCGGGCAGTTCGAGCTCTGCGTCCCGTTCTGCGTCTCCAGCGACTTTCCGTGGATCGCGTTCACCGTTCGCAACAACGGGACGTCGACGGTGGATTGGGGCGGGTAGCGGTCGCGAGAGACTCACGCAATCCGTTGTTAGCATCGGCCGGTGGGCGTGCTCCGCCGCCACCCGGTCCTGTTCTCCCTCGGCGCCGTCGCGGTCGTCGGGCTGCTCGTCGTGGTCTTCACGGCGCTCGCGGTGTGGCGATCCGCGCACACGGACGATGCCAGTCGCGTCGACCGCGCGGACGTGATCCTGGTGCTCGGGGCCGCCCAATACGACGGCGAACCGTCACCGGTCTTCCAGGGCCGACTCCAGCATGCGGCGCTCCTCTACCGCGAGGGGCGTGCGGAGACCGTCGTGGTCCTGGGCGGCGAGGCGCCGGGCGACCGGGTGTCGGAAGCGGAGGCGGGACGCGACTGGCTGATCGCGAACGAGGGTCTTCCGTCCGAGGCGGTGGTCGCCTCGCCGGTCGGAACCACGACGCTCGAGAGCCTTGACGCCGCCGCCGACTGGATGCGCGAACGGGGCCTGGAGTCCGCGTTTCTGGTCTCCGACCCCTGGCACAACCTGCGGGTCAAGCGCATGGCGTCCGATCTCGGCATCGAGGGGTACGCCTCGGCGACCTGGCAGTCAGCGGCCCGGACCGAGGGCACGCGCCTCGGAGGCTACGTCCGCGAGACGTTCGCGTACCTCGCGTACCGACTCCTCGGCCAGTAGCGACCCGGCGGGTCGTCTCAGACCACCGTCAGCGTTCCCGTCATCTGGGCGTGGATCGCGCACCGGAAGTCGTAGTTGCCGGGGTCGAGATCGATCCTCGCCTCCTCGACTTCCTGCGGATCGAGCTGGAGATCGATGTCCGTCCCGTCGACCGTGAAGGTGTGGGGCGTGTTGGCGTTCCCGTTCTTCACATGGATGTCCTCGCCGGCCTCGATCTCCACCTCGGTCGGGGAAAACGCAAAATTGTTCGCCTGGACGTCGATGTCCGGTCCGCCGCCACCACCGGAGTCGTCCCCGTCCGAGTCGTCCCCCCCGCCCCCGGCGTCACCGTACCCGCCCGTGTCGTCGTC
>JBOGVL010000034.1:0-13777 GCA_050692535.1 Actinomycetota bacterium
GAGCAGGTCGTGCCCGAGATCGCCCGGGCCATCTCGACCTTCGAGGATGCGGGGTACCACGCCGGCATGGCGAAGGCGTGGCGTCTGGCCGGTCTCGTCCACGGAACGGCCTGCCGATGGGCGGCCGCGGCGGAGGCGGCCAGGCTGGCCGTCGAGCACGCGCGGCTCGCCGAGGACCGCAGACAGGAGGCGCGCAACCTCCCGTCCTACGCGATCTGCCAGCTCTACGGCCCGACGCCGGTCCCGGAGGCGATCGCCGGTTGCGAGGACATCCTGGTGCAGGTCGCCGGCGACCGACGAGCGGAGGCAATCGTCCGCGGGCACCTCGCCCACCTGCACGCGATGGAGGGCCGCTTCGACCAGGCCCGGGTCCTCTACGCGGAGAGCCGGGCCACACTCGAGGATCTCGGGGGAAAGGTGCTGGCCGCCACGACGTCCCTCGATTCCGGCCCGGTTGAGCTCCTCGCGGGCGATCCCATCGCAGCCGAGCGCGAGCTCCGCCACGACTACGAGATCCTTCGACAGATGGGCGAACGCTACTTCTTGTCGACGACCGCCGCATTACTGGCCCAGGCGGTCTACGCGCAGGGACGGTATGACGAGGCCTTCGAGCTCAGCCGGGAAAGCGAGGATGCCACGGCTCCCGACGACATCGAGTCCCAGGTGATCTGGCGGTGCGCCCGCGGCAAGGTGCTCGCTCGCAGAGGGAACCACGCTGAGGCGGAGTCGATGGTTCGCCACGCGAAGGACCTCATCATGCAGACCGAGGAACCGGACGTGCAGGGTCACGTGTGTATGGACCTCGCCCAAGTCCTGCACCTCCGGGGAAGTCGGTCGGAGGAGCGCACCCTCCTCCAGGAGGCGCTCGGTCTCTATGAGCTGAAGGGGAACCAGGTGGCAGCCGCCATCGCTCGCTCGCGCCTGGAGGAGCCCGTCACACAGGGCGCGACCTCGTAGCCGCGGCCCGCCCTCCCGCACGGCAGAACCACGTCGTCGCGAGATGCGAACATACGTTCGTGTCGAACGAAGCATCGATCCTGCACGCCGACGTCGACTCCTTCTACGCGTCGGTCGAGCAGCGAGATGATCCCCGTCTCCGCGGCCGGCCCGTCATCGTCGGCGCCGGCGTCGTGCTCGCGGCCAGCTACGAGGCCAAGGCGTACGGCGTCCGGACGCCGATGGTCGGAAGGCTGGCTCGCCGGCTGTGCCCGCAGGCGGTCGTCGTTCACCCGCGGATGGACGCCTACAGCGAGGCGAGCAAGGCGCTGTTCGAGGTGTTCGACCAGACCACGCCGTTCGTCGAAGGCCTCTCGATCGATGAGGCGTTCCTCGACGTCGGTGGGCTGAGGCGGATCTCGGGATCGCCAACGGAGATCGCCGTGCAATTGCGGCGGGACGTCCTCGACAGGGTCGGTCTGCCGGTCACGGTGGGGGTGGCCAGGACCAAGTTCCTCGCCAAAGTGGCCAGCGGCGTCGCCAAGCCCGACGGTCTGCTGGTCGTGCCGACCGACGGCGAGCTGGACTTCCTTCACCCGCTTCCGGTCGAGCGGCTGTGGGGCGTCGGGCCGGTCACCGCAGCCAAGCTCCGCGAGCGCTTCATCACGACCGTGGGCGAAGTGGCAAAGCTCGGCGAGCCGATGCTGATCCGGATGCTCGGCCGGGCGTCCGGCCGTCACCTCCACGCCCTCGCCCACAACCGCGATCCCCGGCCGGTCCAGGTCGGCCGGCGTCGGCACTCGATCGGGACGCAGCGGGCGCTCGGCCGCAGGCCACGATCATCCCAAGCCCTCGACGCCGACCTCGTCGCGCTGGTCGACCGCCTCACCCGCAGGCTGCGAACGGCTCATCGGGTGTGCCGCACCGTGGTGCTTCGGCTGCGCTTCGACGACTTCTCCCGCGCGACGCGGTCGCACACGTTGTGGGAGGCCACGGCGGACACGGAGATGATCCTCGCCACGGCGAGGGGGCTGTTCGCGACGGCGCTACCGTTGATCCGACGTCGGGGCCTCACGCTCGTGGGAGTGACCTTCAGCAACCTCACCGACGACTCCGCCGTCCAGCTCGCGCTGCCGCTGGACCGTCCGCGCGCCGACGCCGTCGACGCCGCGCTCGACGAGGTGCGCGACCGGTTTGGATCGGCTGCCATCACCCGAGCCGTGCTCCTCGGCCGCGACCACGGGCCGTCGGTGCCGCTGCTCCCCGACTGAGAAGCCTCCTCGGCCGCGCGCCGGCGCGTGTTCGATGGATCCATCGAGACGTGATCGTCGACACCGCAGTCCGGTGACGCGCGACATCGACCCCCTCGAGCCTCGAGCCCACGATCCAAGCCGGAGAAAGGGAGGAGCCATGAACGCCACCGAGAAGATCGGCGAGGTGACGAAGCGGAGACCGGCCGAGACCAAGGCCGGAGCCCTCGGGGCGGGGGCGATCCTGCTCATTTCGCTCCTGGAGGCGTTCGGCGTCGAGGTGACCGGGGCGTGGCTGAAGGTCATCACGGGTGTGGTCGCGTTCGCGGCCGCCGCGTTCACCTGGCTGTTCGCGAACGGCGGGATCCGCGGCGTCCTGGCGAGATTGCTTGGACAGGGCCAGACGCGGGACATCGGGGCCGGCCCGCAGGCCGCCGCCTGAGCGTCGGCCGAGGAGAGGAGACATCCGATGACCGAGTACCGATACACGCTCCGCCGGATCGAGGAGGGCACCCAGCCGGCCCCGAGTCGGTCGCTCGACGACGCCCTGACCGAGCTCGAAGCTCAGCTCGAACTGGCGACCGTCGGCCCCCATCAGCTGAAGTACGACGATCGGCTGCACGTCAAGGTCGACGACGTCGCACCGCTCCTCGACAGGATCAGGGCGCGGTTCGGGGCGGAAACCGGTCCGAGCCGCATGGTCGTGGTGTCGGCGGCGGGGCCCTCGTTCGCGATGGTCGAGCTCGAGGTCAAGCCCTTCGCCCCGACCGGCTCGCACTCGGGGCCCCTCGACCTGATCTACGCAGCCGTGCACGCCCGTTTCGACCCGCAGTTCGAGGTCCGCGACATGGGCATCTGCGTCGACAAGCCGGGCGAGCACGGACGATGCAACGCCTGGGACGGAGGCACGACGCAGAGCGCCGCGGCGGCCGTCATCTGGGAGCGCATCGAGCTGATGGCCGCGTGGATCCGCCAGCAGGGCATCCGGCACGACGAGACGAACGGCGTCGAGGGGCTGCCCGTCAACGGCGTCATCGTGCAGGATCGGTACTGGGAGACGGGCCGGGACCGCGAGTGGCACGACTACTCCGGCACGAAGCACGTCAGCCACTTCCACGTCTCGGGCAAACCGAGCCTCACGGGCTGGATCTAGCTCGTGACGGGCGGGCCCGCCGGGTCGGGCGGCCGGCCCTCGCACCCTCGAAGCCATTGTCGGACGTTCTCGCCGAGGTCGGGCACGTAGTAGCCGCCCTCCTGCAACACGATCAACCGGCGACCGAGCTCGGCGACCCGCCGGCCGCACTCGTGGTACGCCTCGGTCGTGAGCGCCAGGTCGCAGATCGGGTCCCGTCCGTAGGTGTCGATGCCGAGCGACACGACCACGACGCTTCCGCCGAAGTCGGCGATCGCCTCGAGCCCGCGGTCGAGGTTCGCCAGGTACTCCTCGTTGGAGCAGCCCCTCGGCAGCGGCAGGTTGCGATTCGCGCCCTCCCCATCGCCCGCGCCGGTCTCCTCGGCGAACCCCGAGAAATACGGATAGGCCCGGTCGGGGTCGCCGTGAAGCGACACATACAGGACGTCGCCGCGCGCGTAGAAGATCTGCTGCGTCCCGTTGCCGTGGTGGTAGTCGACGTCGAGGATCGCCACCGGCTCGCCGGTACGCCGCGCGACGTCCTCGGCAACGATCGCCGCGTTGTTGAAGAAGCAGTAGCCGCCGAACATCGCGCGCGCCACGTGATGTCCCGGAGGCCGGCACAGCCCGTAGGCGCAGCTCTCGCCGTCGAGGACGAGATCGGCCGCCGTGAGCGCGACGTCGACGGCGGCCCGCGCCGCCGGGTAGGTGCCTTCGACCACCGGCGTCGCCGTATCGAAGCACCAGCGCCCGATCCGGGCCCTCGGCGTCCGCGGCTCACGGACGCCGGGCATCCCCTCGAAATATGCCTCGAGCGGGAACGTGTCGGGGAAGATCTCGTCGGCGCTCTCCTGCGCACCCCGCCAGTCCCGCCACAGGTCTTCGAGAAACTCGATCATCGCGGGGTCGTGGACGCGCGTGATCGGCTCGGCGCCGTGTTCGCTCGGCTCCCCGAGCTCGAACCCGCCGTCGGCCTCGAGCACGGCGCGGATCGTCTCGGCGCGTTCCGGAACCTCGTGGATCCCGATCTGCCGGCCGTCCGCGAGCTCGCGGCGCGGGGCGTGGCGAAGGTGCTCCGCGGAGTAGACGACCCTCACGAGTCGTCGAGCCGCTCTCGCAGCGCTCGGAGCGCCCGGCCGCGGTGGCTGATCCGGTCCTTCTCCTCGTCGCTGAGCTCGGCCATCGTGCGCCCTTCACCTTCGGGCACGAACGCCGGATCGTAGCCGAAGCCCCCGGAGCCCCGCGGCTCGTCCTCGAGCGTCCCCTCGCAGGTCGCCTCCGCCCAGACCTCGCGGCCGTCCGGCCAGGCCACGGCGGCGACGCACCGGTACCGCGCCGTGCGCTCGGCCGCGGGCACGTCGCGGATCGCGAGCAGCAGCCGGGACAGGTTCTCCTCCTCGGTGGCGTCCTCGCCAGCGAACCGAGCCGATCGCGGTCCCGGCGTCCCGCCGAGCGCGTCGACCTCGATCCCCGAGTCGTCGGCGACCGCCGGGACGCCGAACGCCGCGGCGACCTCGCGCGCCTTGGCGAGCGCGTTGTCCAGATACGTGTCGTGGGGCTCCTCGACGTCGGGCCACGGCTCGTGCGTGCTCTCGACGGTGAGCCAGGAGACCGGCCAGTCGGCGCAGATCCGCGCGATCTCGCGGATCTTGTGCGCGTTCTTGGTCGCCACGGCGAGGCGTTCGGGGAAGGCCACGGCGTCAGGCGAGGGCGTCGCGCTGGAGCTGCGAGAGCTGCTTGATGCCGGACTCGGCGAGGTCGAGCAGCGCGTCGAGCTCCGCGCGCGAGAACGGCGCCCCCTCGGCGGTGCCCTGCACCTCGACCAGCGCGCCCGACCCCGTCGTCACGACGTTGCAGTCGACCTCGGCCCCGGCGTCCTCCTCGTACGACAGGTCGAGGACGGGCTCTCCCCCGACGACGCCGACGCTCACGGCCGCCACGGTGTCGGTCAGGACGCCGTCCTTGACGGCCCCGCGTTCCCGGAGTCCGCGGATCGCGAGGGCGAGCGCGATGTAGCCGGCCGTGATGGAGGCGCACCGCGTGCCGGCGTCGGCGAGCAGGACGTCGCAGTCGATCGTGATCGTCCGTTCGCCGAGCTTCGACAGGTCCGTCACCGCGCGGAGCGAGCGCCCGATCAGGCGCTGGATCTCCTGGGTCCGCCCGCTCGGGCGACCCTTGTGGACCTCGCGCGGGGTGCGCTCGGCCGTGGCGCGCGGGAGCATCGAGTATTCGCCGGTCACCCAGCCCCTGCCGGTGCCCCGGACCCACCGCGGGGCCTCGTCCAGCACGGACGCGGCGACGATGACCTTCGTCCGGCCCTGCGAGAACAGCACCGAGCCCTCGGCCCAGTCCTGGACGCCGAGCTCGAGCTCGACGGGCCGCAGCTCCTCGGGCTGGCGGCCGTCCGGGCGGGGGCTCATCTCGCGATCCGCGGACGGCTCACGAGCCGACCTCGAACGTCTTTCCCTCCACGGCCACGTCGATCGGGCCGTCGTACGCCTCGGCCGCCTGCTGCTTCGACACGTCCTTGTCCAACGTCGGCCAGACGTGCGTGAGGACGAGGCGCCCGGCGCCGGCTGCGCGGGCATGGACCGCAGCCTGGCGGGAGGACATGTGGAAGGGCAGGAGGTCGTCGCGGTCCTGCCACGTGGCCTCCGCCAGCACGAGGTCGGCGTCTCGCGCGAGGTCCACCACGTGGTGCGTCGGCCCCGTGTCGCCCGTGTACGCGAGGACCGTCCCGTCGGACTGCATGCGGAACCCCAGCGCCGGGAGCCCGAGGTGCGCCATCGGCTCCGTCTTGACCCGGAACGGGCCGACCTCGAAGGACTCGCCCGGGGCGATCTCGGTGAACGCGAACGCCGTCCGCATCACCACCTGGGAGTCGATCGAGACCACGTCGGCGAGCTTCTGCGTGAAGTCCGTGGGGACGAAGACCGGCAACCCTGGCCGTCCGAGCTCACCGTAGTGCCACGCGTAGAAGCACGGGTACAGGTCGACGAAATGGTCCGGATGCTCGTGGCTGATCACGATCGCATCGATCTGGGAGACCTCGATGTGATGCTGGAGGTTGGCGAGCGTCCCCGTCCCGGCGTCCATCCAGAGGTTGAACCCGTCCTGCTGGACGAGGTAGCCGCTGGTCGCCGTGTCCGGGTTGGGCCAGGTCCCGCTCGCGCCGAGCACGGTGAGCTTCACTGGGCGACCCGCACCGCCCCGACCGCGACGGCGTCGACGCCGCCCAAGGCCGGACCGAGGAAGTGGTGCGCGATCCTCCGGAACTGCTCGGGGTCGCCGGTGGTGAGGAAGCCGTGGACCGGGTCCGTCGCGTCGTCGCGGAGCAGGCCGGACGTGCGGAGCGCCGAGTAGACGTCCTTGGCCGTCTCCTCGGCCGACGACACGAGCACCACGTCTTCCCCCATGACCAGCTGGATCAGCCCCGAGAGCATCGGATAGTGGGTGCACCCCAGGATCAGGGTGTCGATGCGCTCCTCCCTCAGCGGCCCAAGATACCCGCGCGCGCGGCCGAGCAACTCCTCGCTGGAGGTGTCGCCTCGCTCGACGTGCTCGACGAACGCCGGGCACGCCGCCGAGAACAGCCGGACGTCCGCACCGGTCGCCGCCATCGCCCGGTCGTACGCGCCGCTGGCGACGGTCGCCTCCGTGCCGATCAGGCCGATCCGGCCGTGGCGCGTGGCCCGGACCGCCACCCGGGTGCCCGGGTCGATCACGCCGACGACGGGGACCCCGTGCGCCTCCGCGACGGCGGCGATCGCGGCGACCTCGATCGAGTTGCAGGCGACCACGAGCATCTTCACGCCGCGCTCCGCCAGCTCGGCGGCGATCTCCAGCGCGAACCCGCGGATCTGCTCGAACGGTCGCGGGCCGTAGGGGAACCGGCCGTTGTCGCCGACGTACAGGATCGGCTCCCGGGGCAGCTGGTCGACGATCGCGCGCACCACGGTGAGGCCGCCCACGCCCGAGTCGAAGACGCCGATCGGCCTCGGGTCGCTCACGCCCTCACCACCACAGCGACTCCGCGACGTTCTTTTCGGCCCGCTCCAGCTCCGGCGCCCAGGCCTCCAGGGAGAGGTACTTCCACCCACCGTCGGCGAGCAGGCACACGACGTCACCCTCGTCGATCTCGGCGGCGATCCGCTGCGCGACGTGGACGACGGCCCCCGAGGAGATGCCGGCGAAGATCCCCTCGCGCTCGGTGAGCTCGCGGGTCGCGCGGAGCGAGTCGGAGGAGCTCACGAGGAACTTCCGGTCGAGCTCGGCCTCGTCCAGGATCGGCGGGATGAACCCGTCGTCCAGCGACCGGAGCCCGTAGACGAGGTCGCCGAGCTCCGGCTCGGCCGCGATCACCTTCACGTTCGGCTCGTGGCGGTGGAGCCGGCGACCCACGCCCGTGAGCGTGCCGCCGGTGCCCAGCCCCGCAACGAAGTGCGTCACCTCCGGGAGGTCCCGCACGATCTCCTCGCCCGTGCCCTCCTCGTGGGCGAGCGGGTTCGCCGGGTTCCCGTACTGGAACGGCATGAAGTACCGATCATGCTGCGCGAGCCGGCGCGCGACCTCGATGGAGCCGTTGGTCCCCTTGTCGCCGGGCGAGAACACGATCTCGGCCCCGAACAGCTCGAGCAGGCGGATCCGCTCCTCGCTCGCGTTGTCGGGGATCACGACCGTGACCCCGTAGCCCTTGCGACGAGCCACCATCGCGAGCGAGATCCCCGTGTTGCCCGATGTCGGCTCCAGGATCGTCGTCCCGGCCGCGAGCTCGCCGGACGCCTCCGCAGCCTCGATCATCCGTTTGGCGATCCGGTCCTTGGTCGAACCCGTCGGGTTCTGGCCCTCGAGCTTGGCCCACAGCCGGACCCCGGGATTCGGGCTCATGTCTGGCATGCCGACCAGCGGCGTGTTCCCGATCGCGTCGAGGACGTCCGCGTGGCGCATCGCCGCGATTATCCCAGCGCCAATCCGGAAGGTGTGGACCGAAGGGCCCGGCCGCTCGGCCGGGCCCTTCTCGATCCGTGAGTCTCGCACCTACGTGGTGGTCGACACCACCGCCCACTGGTCGTCGGGGGCGTTGTTCGGGAACACGGCCAGGATCCCTGGATTGTCGCCGGCGGCGGCCGAGCCGACGCCGACGGAGACTGGACCCGCGCCGCCGCCCCAGAACCCACCCACCGCCTGCTTGGAGAAGGTGAGGGACGGATCCGTCACATCGAGCGTGGGACCGTACGTCCCCGTCGCGGGGTCGATCTCGCCGGCGCGATCGCAGACCTGGTCGGCCGGGAAGTCACCCGCGTACACGCCGGAGCAAGCGACGATCGAGTACGACAGGTCGTGCACCGCGTCGGACAGTCCGAGCGCCGCCGCGTCCACGGGGATCCCCCAGGTGCTCGCGTTGAAGTTCGAGTAGTCCTGGAAGTACCCGGCGTCGCACTCACTGAAGTCGCTCGGGAGCTGGAACAGGCACGTCGTCCCGCCTCCCCCGTCGCGGAACTTCGTGATGAGCACGTCGGCGTCGAGGGTGGTGTCCGCGAAGACCCCATCCCCGCCGAGGTCGATGTAGACGTCCACCTGCGTCGTCTCCGTGATGTTGTGGATGTCGGCACCGACCGCGACGAACTCGACCGGCTCGGTGGGCGTGTCGGCGTCCGTGAGGAACGTCAGCCAGTCGATCCCGGCGAGCGCGTCCGTGCCGGACGGGACCCCTTCCGCCACACCGTCGACCGACGCCCCCGTGAACGACCGGGCGCCGATCGCGACGAGGTCGCCCTCGCCGTCCGCCGCTTCATCGCCGACGGGATCCTCGGCCCCGAGCAGGTAGAGGTCGCCGTAGGTGGCGCCCGCTCCGTTGTTCGTGACCAGGAGGTCCGCCGGACCACCGGTGAGGTCGAGTGCCTTCGGGTGGGCGCGCGTGTCTCCCACCGCGAGCGCCGACACGTGCCAGGGCACGTGCAGGTCGTCGCCGCCCTTGCCCTTCTCGACGATCTCGACGTTGCCGTCCACGTTCGGGTTGACGAAGTACCAGCCCCATTCCTGCTGCCACTTGGGAACCGCGTCCGGGTCGAGCGTGACCTCCACGTGGACCTTCACCTTGTCGCCGGCTCCGAGCGAGAAGGAATGCGACGCGGCGAGCTGCTCGTCGCCGATCGCGATCTTCACGTTCGCGAACTTGCCGGAGAAGTCCGTGTAGCTGACGCTACCGCTCGCCTCGTACCGCTGGTTGTGGTTCGACAGGTTCTGCAGGGTGAACGTCTTCACGCTCGTGAACAGCTCGGAGACCCCCTGCAGACCGTACGAGAGGCTCCCCGGCCACGCAAGGGACTCCGCGAGCGCGGACTCGTAGGCATCGACCCGCCCGGACCCCATGACGGTGGCCGGAACGGGGCTCGAGCCGTCGAGATTCGCCACCTCCTGCGTGGCCTGGTTCATGATGGCCGCCTTGATCTTGACCGGCGACCAGCTCGGGTGGAGCTGCACCAGCAGTGCCGCGACCCCGGAGACGTGCGGGGCGGCCATCGAGGTACCGCCGATCGTGAGCGTCCCGTCGCCGGTTCCCGCGTTCGCGGCCGTGATGGAGTCGCCGGGCGCGGTGATGTCCGGCTTCAGCCCGCTCGAGATCCGCGCGGGGCCCTCGGAGCTGAACGTGCTCACGCTGTCGTCGTAGCCGGGGATCAGCGCCGCGGTCGCCCCGATCGTCACCGTGACCGTCTCGGTGTTGTACGAGCCCGGAGCGTTCGGACTGATCGCCGCGGCAAGCGCCGCGCTGTCGCCGCCCGACAGGTCCACGGCGGGGATGGTGACCTGGTCCTCGTTCCCGCCCGTGCCGATCGAGCCGGGCAGTCCGCCGAATCCGTCCCAGATGATGACCGCGATCGCACCGGCCTCCTGGGCGTGGATGACCTTGTCCTCCACGAAGCAGTCTCCGTCGCCGAGCGGACCCTTGAACACGAGTGCGATCTTGCCGGCGAACGGCTCGCCGGCCGGGGTCTCGGTGCACAGGATCTGGTCGGTCGGCGCGGGGACGCCGTCCGGATCGGCCGGCGGGTCGAACTCCCTGGCGTCGACCACCTCGCCCGTGATGTCGGCATCGAACGGCACCGACCAGTCCTGCCACACGATCGGGCCACCGTCGGGGAGGGAGACACCGGAGGGACTGTCGACCGTGAGCTTCTGGCTGACGAACTCGTCGATCGATGACGCGACCGCGATCACCCCGTCGGCGCTCGCGGGCGTGCCGAGGATGTAGCCGCTGCCGGTCCCGACCGGCTGGTTGCCGGAGTTCCCCGCCGAGGCGACGAACACCGTGCCGCCGTCGACGACGGCCTGGGCCGCTTGTGCCTCCAGCGAGCTCGGGGGGCCGTAGTCGACGCCGCCGGAGAACGACAGGACCTCGACGTGATCCTTGGTGCTGCCGTCCTGGTTCGGGTCCATGGCGAACTCGTAGCCGGCGACCAGCACGTCGGCGCTCGAGTTCCCATCGTCCCAGACCTTGATCGCCAGGATCTTCGTCTTGGGCGCGACGCCCTTGCCGATCGCACCGGCCACGCCCTTGCCACAGCAGATGCCGGCGACGTGCGTTCCGTGATCGCCGACGACCCCGTCGTCGAGCGGGTCGGGGTCCGGGTCGGGGACGTCGTTGGACGGATCGTCGTCGATGACGCTGTAGTTGGCGCCGACGAAGTCGAACCCTCCGACGACCTTGCTCGTCGGGAACGTGCCGTCCTCGACGACGATCGGGTCGTTGGCGTCGTACGCCTCGACCGTGCCGGGGCCGCCGAAGTCCGCGTGCGTGTAGTCGACGCCGGTGTCGACGACCGCCACCGTGACACCCTGCCCCTTGGCGTCGAGGTTCTTCCACACCTTCGGAGCGCCGATGAACGGCACGCTGCTCGCCGTGTGGCGGACCACCGCCGGGACGCGTTCGACGAGCGCCACGTCCGAGCGCCGCGCGAGCGCGAGCGCCGCCTCGACGCTCAGCTCGGCAGAGAAGGCGTTCACCAGGCGGGAATACCGGAAGACGACGGTGCCGCCGAGGGCCTCCGCCTGTCGAATGGCACCGGCCTGTGATCGCAGCGCCGCCGCCGCGGCCGTCCGCTGCGCCTGGGGGGCGAGCCGTTCCTGGTCGAGGACCGCCGGGGCCCTCAGCTGCACGAAGTACCGCCCCGACTGGTTCAGGGACAGGACGGCGGGCTTCCAGCCCGCCGGGATCGAGACCTCGTCACGTCCTGACCGGAGCCCTCCCCGGTCCGTGGCCGCGATCGCCGGGGCCGACAGGGCCACCAGCATGACGAGTGCGCATGCCAGCACCACGCGATGACGCATCGAGGCGCCACCCCCCTCTCTCCAGAGAGCGCCGCGTCCAACCACCCCGGTGGGACTCGCGCGCCCGGTTGCCGGCCGGAGCGTAGCGCGACCGGGAAAAACGCGCTGGCGGTTCGCCGCGGACGGCGATCAGCCGCCGGCGACGGCGGGGAGGATCGAGACGGTGTCGCCCTCCCTGACGGAGGTCTCGAGCGAGCCGAGGTAGCGGACGTCCTCGTCGTTGACGTAGACGTTCACGAAGCGATGCAGCCCACCGTCGTCGGTCACGACGTTCTTCGTGATCCCCGGGTAGCGCTGCTCGAGGTCGGACAGCAGCTCACGGAGCGTCGCCCCCCGAGCGTCGACGAGCGGCTCGCCTCCGGCGTGCTTGCGGAGGATCGTCGGGAGCTTCACGCGAACGGCCATCGACGGGTCGTCTCCTCTCAGTTCGTGGGCATGCCGTGCTCGGCCTCGGGCGGGGCCTCGCCCGGCGCGAGCCCGCAGAACGCGTCGTAGTCGATCAGCTCGGTGATCGTCGGCTCCTTGCCGCACACCGGGCAGTCCGCGTCCCAGCGCACCTTCACCGTCTGGAAGTCCATCTGCAGCGCGTCGAAGATCAGGAGCCGCCCGATCAACGGGTCGCCCTTGCCGGTGATCAGCTTCACGGCCTCGGTGGCCTGGATCGAGCCGACGATGCCCGGCAGGACGCCGAACACGCCGCCCTCAGCGCAGGACGGCACGGTCCCCGGCGGTGGGGGCTGGGGGAACAGACACCGATAGCACGGCGCCTCCTGGCCCGGCATGAACACCGTCGCCTGCCCGTCCCACTGGTAGATCGAGCCGTAGACGAGCGGCTTCCCGAGGAACTGCGTCGCGTCGTTCACCAGGTAGCGGACCGGGAAGTTGTCGGTCCCGTCCACGACGACGTCCCAGGGCTCCAGGACCTCGAACGCGTTCTGCGAGGTGAGGATCGTGTCGTACGGGACGACCTCGATCGTCGGGTTGATCGCGCGGAGCCGGTCGGTGGCGCTGGCGACCTTGGGCCGGCCGACGTCGGCGGTCGAGTGGATGATCTGGCGCTGGAGGTTGGACTCGTCCACCCGGTCGAAGTCCAGGATCCCGAGCGTGCCGACGCCCGCGGCCGCCAGGTACATCGCGACGGGCGAGCCGAGGCCACCGGCCCCGATGCAGAGGACCTTCGCGTCCAGGAGCCGGCGCTGGCCCTCGCCGCCGATCCCCGGCAGGATGATGTGCCGCGCGTAGCGGCGGACCTGCTCCTCGGTGAACTGCGGGAGGCTCACGAGATCACCAGCTCGTCCTCCGTCACGGCCCCGTCGTCGATGCGGAAGCCGCGGAGCACGGGGTTCGCGCGGTCCGAGAGCGACATCACCAGGTACAGCGCCTCGGGGTAGAACGCCTGGGTACGATCCGTCTCCGAGGGCTGGGCCTCGGAGTGCGTGTGCGTGTGGAAGATCGCGAGCAGCTCCCAGCCCTCGTCGTCGATCTCGTCGAAGACCCGCAGCTGCTCCTTCGGCTCGAGACGGTAGGTGACCGGGCTCGCGTCGCGGTTGGTCATCGGGAAGAACTTGACCGGGCGTCCTTCCTTGCCGGCCAACAGTCCGCACGCCTCATTGGGGAAGCCGGCGAGGCCGTGCTCCACCATCTCGTCGAAGAATCCGCGGTCGATCTCGAGCATTGCAGTTGCAATAACCCTACCAGCGGGGTGCTATTCCCCTGCCCCGTCCTCGAGCCGTCCGACGGCGCGGATCCGGCCCGGCGGCCCCCCGTCGGTGACGCCGATCTCCGCGAAGGGGACGCGGCGGCTCCCGAGCTCCTCGGCGGTGCGATCCCCGTCCGTCGCCGCGATCAGGAGCCCGCCGGAGGTCTGGGCGTCGGCGAGGACGAACTGCTCGGGGGCGGTGAGCCCGCCCCAGTCCACGTGCGGGGAGACGTACGCGTGGTTGCGCTTGGTCCCGCCGGGCACCACGTCCGAGCGGGCGAGCGCCAGCACGCCCGCCAGCACGGGGACGGCGTCGGCGCGGATCGTCGCCGAAACGCCGGAGGCCCTCAGCATCCGGTGAAGGTGACCGAGGAGACCGAACCCGGTCACGTCCGTAGCGGCCTCCGCGCCGGTCTCGCGCATCGCCAGGGA
>JBOGVL010000035.1:0-13556 GCA_050692535.1 Actinomycetota bacterium
GGCCAGACCGCTGCGCGGTGCGAGGCGCTCGGTCGGCTGGCCCTGGAGGCGGCCCGCCTCGGCGAGACCCGCGGTGACGAGGAGCTCCTCGGCGGGGCCGAGACGGCAGCGCTGGAGGTGCGGGCGCTCGCGTCGCAGCTCCCGGGGCACCCGCCGTGGTCGGCGCAGGCGGACGCGGCGATGGCCATGGTGGAGCTTGCGCGCGGACGCGTGACCCAAGCCGTCGAGGCGGCGCGCTCGGCGAGCGAGAGCCTCCAGGCGGCGATGCACGAGGACATGTCGCTCGAGGTCGTGCTCCCCGCGGCCCGCGCCATCGTCGAGGGCGGGACCGACGAGGAGCGCGCGGGCGTCCTCGACTTCCTGCGCCTGACGCTCGTGCTCATCGCGCAGCGCACGGTCGACCCCGAGGTGCGCGCGCGGTGGTTCCGAAGCCGCATCGGAGGCGAGCTCGCGCGCCTGGCCGGCCCGATCGCCACCGACGGCGCGACGGGCAACGGTTCCCCGGCGCTGGACGAGCAGGACGTCGCGCTGCTGGCGGGGCTGGTCGGCGGCCGGACCGACCGCGAGATCGCCGAGGAGCTCGGCGTCGGCGAGGCCGAGGTGGCGAGCCGCCTGTCCGAGCTGTTCGCCCGCCTCGGGACGCCGTCGCGGGCCGAGGCCACGGCGTACGCGTTCCGGGAGGTGATCTGAGTGCTCCGGGCCCGGATCGACCGGCACCGGTGCATCGGGGCGGGCAACTGCATCACGATCGCGCCGACGGCGTTCGACTGGCTGGAGGGCGACTTCGCCAAGGCCGACGTGGCGGAGGCGGACAGCGTCGACGAGGAGCTGCTGCGCACGGCGGCGCTGGCGTGCCCGACGGCCGCGGTCGACGTCGAGGAGGTCGCGGACCTGCTGCCGTGGCAGCTCCGCGGCCAGGAGGCGCCCCGCCGGGTCCAGAAGACGTTCATGTTCACCGACATCGAGCGTTCGACGAACCTGGTCGAGGCCCTCGGCGACGAGGCGTGGCAGAACGTCCTCCGCTGGCACGACGAGACGCTGCGAGGGCTGTTCGCCGACCACCGTGGCGAGGAGATCGTCGGAACGGGCGACGGCTTCTTCGTGGGGTTCGACTCGCCCGACGAGGCGCTCGCGTGCGCGGTGGCGATCCAGCGAAGGCTGGCGGATCACCGAGCCAAGGCGGGGTTCGCGCCGAACGTGCGGGTCGGCGTGCACGCGGCCGGAGCGACGCAGGTGGGGAGGAACTTCACGGGGAAGGGCGTGCACGAGGCCTCGAGGATCGCCGCGCTCGCGGCCGGCGGGGAGATCGTGGCGAGCCGGGCGACGGCAGCGGGGTCCCGCTATGAGACCTCCGAGCCACGCGAGGTCGAGATCCGTGGCATCTCCGAGCCGGTCGAGGTCGTCACCGTCGCCTGGCAGTGACGAGCATGGTTCCCACGAACTTGAAAGCCGCATCCACTATGTGGAAGGCTGAGGATCGTGTCGACGCCCAAGACCGTCGGCAAGGCGCTCGGCCTGCTGAACCTGGTGGCCGACCGACCAGGGCTCACCCTGAGTGAGCTGAGCAGGGAGGCGGAGTTGCCACCGCCGACCGCTCACCGGCTCCTGCGGACGCTCGAAGACCACGGTCTCCTGCGGCAGGACACGACGAACCGCTATCGGCTCGGGAGCCACTGCCTGTCGCTCGGATCCCGCTTCCTCGAAGGCGTCGACCTCCGCTCTGAAGCGCATCCCTGCCTGACCTGGCTCGTGGAGGTCACGGGCGAGACCGCGCACGTCGGCGTCCCGGATGGGGTGGAGGTGGTGTACGTCGACAAGGTCGAGACGCGCCATCCGGTTCGGATGTACAGCCGGATCGGCGCTCGATCACCGATGCACTCCACGGCGATGGGGAAGGCGATGCTCGCCTTCGGTGAGCCCGAACTGGTGCAGCGCGTCATCGACGCCGGGCTCCCCCGGCGGACGCCGAACACGATCACCGATCCTCGCCGTTTCCGGACCGAGCTGAGCAGGACGCGCGAGCGAGGATTCGCGATCGACGACATCGAGAACGAGGAGGGGATCCGCTGCGTCGGCGCCCCGATCCTCGCGGAGCAGGTGCACCCGGTTGGGGCCGTCAGCGTCTCCGGTCCGGCAAGCCGCATCTCCGGCCGGCGGCTGAGCGAGATCGCGAGGTCGGTGGTCGAGGCCGCCGCGACGGTGAGCGACCGGCTCGGCTACCGACGAGGCGACCCAACGTGAGGGAGGAGACGTGGCGCGGCAAGGTGGGTCCGATGCAGTCGAAGGAGGTGGAGGCGTTCCTCGAGGGCTCGAACTTCGCGCGGCTGGCCACCGTCGACGCGGGTGGGTGGCCGTACGTCGTTCCCGTCTGGCACGAGTGGTCGGAGAATCGGTTCTGGCTGATCGGGCGGAAACGATCGGCGTGGGCGGGATACCTCGTCGCCGAACCTCGATGCGCCGTGACGGTCGACGAGACCGGCAGCCAGCGCAAGGTCATCGCCCAGTGCCGAGCCGAGGTCGTCGAGGAGCCGAACGTGGGCGGGCGCTGGGTCGAGATCGCTCGTCGGATGAGCCTGCGGTACCTCGGCGAGCACGGTCCCGACTATCTCGAGCCGACCCTGGGGTGGGCCCGATGGCTGTTCGCCCTCGAGCCCGTACGGGTGTGGACATGGCAAGGGAACGACTGGGCGCCCCGCTACAAGGCGAACTAGCCGTGCCCGACGACGTCGCGAGCGCGGCCACGCGTGACGACGTCGTGTCGGTCACCCGGCGGCTCGTCGCGGCCTCGAGCCAGAACCCGGGCGAGGACGAGCGCGCCGTCGCGTCCGTCGTCGAGCAGCTGTGTGCCGAGCTCGGGCTGCCGGCCCCGCTCCGCTTCGGTGTCGAGGAGCGGCCCAACCTGCTCGTCGAGGTCGCCTTCGGCGCCCGAGGGCGCCGGCTGGGGTTGTGCGCGCACACCGACACCAAGCCGGTCGGCGATGGCGAGTGGAGCACGGACCCGCTCGATGTCACCCAGGTCGACGGTGAGCTGCGCGGCCTCGGAGTGGTCGACATGAAGGGTGCGCTCGCCGCCATGCTCCTTGCGACCGCCGACCTCGTCGCCGATCCACCGGCCGGGGGCGCGGTCCTGCTGGTGCTCTGTGCCGACGAGGAGAACGGCGCCACGTTCGGTGCGCGGTGGCTGGCCGAGAACGCACCGCCGGACGTCGACGGGGTGGTGATCGGAGAGCCGGGCGGGCTCTTCGAGGACTGGGACCGGCTGCACCTCGGCAGCCGCGGCATCTGCAACTTCGACGTCGAGATCGTGACCCGGCAGGGACACTCCGGCCTGCGCGACGTCTTCGGACTCGTCTCGGCGACCGAGGTGGCCGCCCGGCTCGTCGTCGCCCTCCGCGAACGCTTCGTGCCGCCGCACCCGCAGAGCTCACGATGGGCACCCACCCTCAACCCGGGCGTCGTCCTCGAGGGCGGCATCAACTACGGCGTGGTGCCGGGCAGGGCGCGGGTCGCCTCCGACTGCCGTCTCGTGCCGGGCATGGATCGGTCCGCGTTCGAGGCCGCGATCAGGACCTTCGTCGCGGACACGGTGGATCCCCCCGCCCGGGCGGACGTCGTGATCCGCAACTGGATCCCCGCCACGACGATCGCCGACGAGGACCCCCTGGTGGCGGTCGCTCGCGAGGCCCTCACCGAATCGCTTGGGGCCGTCCCACCCGACGTCGTCTTCCCCGCAACCACCGACGCCACGTGGTTCTCGGAGATCGGGATCCCGTCCCTGCCGGCCGTCGGCCCGGGTCTGTTGCGGTACGCGCACGGGGCGGACGAGCGGGTCTCGGTCGCCGCGCTCGAGCAGGCGCGGGCCGTGTATCGCACGCTCGCCCGTCGCTACTGCGAGGAGGCGGCATGATCGTTCGCCGCCGGATCGGGCAGCTCGCACCGCTCGCCGTCGTGCTCCTCGTGGCGCTGACGGCGCTCGTCATCGAGCCGGGGTTCTACGACGCCACGAACCTGCGCAACGTCGCGCGCCAGGCGTCCTTCCTGGGGGTGGTCGCGATCGGGCAACTGCTCGTCGTGATCGTGCGCGGCCTCGACCTGTCCGTGGGGGCGGTGATCACGGCCACCCTCCTGCTGATCGTCGAGATGGCCGGGACCCGCGGCGGAAGCGTCCCCGCCGCGCTCGTCGCCGTCGTCGCGATGGCGATCGCCGTGGGCGCCCTGAACGCGGTCCTCGTCGTCGTCCGACGGGTGCCCGCGATCCTCGCGACCCTGGGGACGTACGTCTTCGTCCAGGGGATCGGGCTGTGGGTCACGGAGGGGCGGTCCCGGGGGCGGGTGCCCGACGCGATCAAGCCGCTCGGGACGGGTCACGTCGGCCCGGTGCCGACGCCGGTGATCATCGCGGCCGCGATCGCGATCGTCGTCGCGGTGATCCTGCGTCGCGGCGCGTTCGGCAGGACGATGTACGCGGTCGGCTCGAATCCGGAGGCCAGCTACCTCAGCGGGGTCGCACGCCGGCGCGTCGCCGCGCTCGCCTTCGTCGCCTCGGCGGTCCTCGCGATGGTGAGCGGCCTCATGCTGTCGGGGTTCGTGGGGTTCTACGACCGGTCACTGGGCGTCGGGTACGACCTCGACTCCATCGCGGCGGTGGTGCTGGGCGGGGCCTCGCTGGCGGGAGGCTCGGGCACCGTGGCCGCCACGCTCGCGGCGGTCGTGGGTCTGGCCGCGCTCGACAACCTGCTCCTGATCATCGGCGTCGACCAGTCGGTCCAACTCATCGGAAAGGCACTGGTCCTCTTGGCGGCCGTCCTGTCGGCCGGTTGGCTCTCCTCCTCCCGCTTCGAGGACACGGTGCGAACGGCGGAAGCGGTGGCCATGCCACCCCGAGTGAAAGGAGTCCGCGGATGAGAAGCGGCAGCTTCAGGTTCATGGCGATGGTCGCCGTGATGGCGCTGGCGAGCTATGCGTGCGCCGGCGACGACGACGGAGACGACGGCGGTCAGGAGGCCGAGTCCCCCGCGACGGGCGAGGGGGGTGAGCAGTCCGACCTGCTCATCCAGGCGTTCGAGCAAGACCCGCAGTCGCTCGGGCTCGACCCGATCGACCCGCCGGCCTACGCCTCCGACATCGTGAACGTCGACACGTCGGAGTACGCGATGGAGGGAAACCCCAAGATCGCGTTCGCGATCCAGGCGCCGGAGTTCAGCTGGCCGGCGACGTACAACGACGCGGTCACGGCGCGGCAGCAGGAGGCGTATCCGGACATCGAGCTCATCCTCAGCCCGACGGGCCTCGGTGAGGTCGACACGCAGGTCGCGGCGATCGAGGACCTGCTCGTCCAGCAGCCCGACGCCCTCATCATCACGCCGCTCACGGACGTCCGTGGGCCGATCGAGCAGGCCGCCGCGCAAGGGATCCCGGTCATCCTGTGCACCGGGACCGCCGAGACCGACGCCTACGTCACGCGCGTGGACCGCGACAACTACCTCAACGGGGCGATCGGTGCGGAATGGATCGTCGACCAGATCGGGGGCGAGGGCAAGATCGTGATGCTCGGTGGTCCCGCCGGGGTGCCGACGGCCGAGGCGCGGTTCGAGGGGTCGCACGCGATCTTCGACCAGTACGAGGGCATCGAGATCCTCGCGGAGGAGAACACGAACTGGGACGCCGCCGACGGCAAGCAGATCATGCAGGCGCTCCTCACCCGGTTCGACGAGATCGACGCGGTGTGGGCGGACGGGGCCGGCCAGGCGATGGGAGCCATCGAGGCGTTCAAGGAGGCCGGTCGCGAGATCCCACCGTTCGCGGCCGAGCCGCTCAACGGCTTCCTGCGGCTCGCCGACGAGGAGGGCTTCCCGTTCGTCGCGGTGGGCTACCCGCCGTCGCACTCCGCAGCGTGTCTCGACGCCGCGATGGACGTCCTCTCGGGCGAGACCGTGCCGTCGTTCATCAACGTCGAGGTGCCGCTGTTCGACCAGACCGGTCTGGCCGAGTGGTACCGGCCGAACTGCGTCGACGACCTGTGGCTGCCGACGCCGCTGAGCGACGAGCAGCTCGTCGAGCAGGGGGTCTGTGAAGCCTGACGACACGTCCCGCGTCGCCGTGGAGGCGGCCGGCACGGGAGAGCCCGTGCTGGCCGCCCGCGGCGTCTGGCGGCGCTTCGGCAGGGTCGAGGCGCTGAAGGACGTGACGGTTGCGCTGCGCGGCGGCGAGGTGCACGCGATCGTCGGCGAGAACGGCGCCGGCAAGTCGACGCTCGCGGCCATCTTCGGCGGCGCGCTCGTGCCGGACGGGGGAACGGTCGAGCTCCGGGGCGACCCGTGCCGGTTCGCGGCGCCGTCCGACGCGCTGGCCGCCGGCGTGGGCATCGTGTACCAGGAGCTGTCGCTGCTCCCCGACCTGTCGGTCGCCGACAACGTCATGCTGGCGATCCAGCCCCGCCGGCGGCTCCTGATCGATCGACGCGCCCATCGCGCGCGGGTGCGGAACCTGCTCGAGCGCGTCGGGGCGCCGTCGCTGCGGGTCGACCGCCCGATCCGAGAGCTCTCGGTGGCGCAACGGCAGCTCGTCGAGGTGGCCAAGGTCCTTGCCCGGGAGCCGCTCACCGTCATCTTCGACGAGCCGACCGCGGTCCTGCCGGCCGGCGACACGGAGCACCTGCTGACCCTGGTCCGCCGGCTCGCCGATGACGGCGTCGCGGTCGGCTACATCAGCCACCGGCTGCCGGAGGTCGAGCAGATCGCCGACCAGGTCACGGTGCTGCGCGACGGAGCGGTCGTGTGGACGCGGCCGATGCCGTCGGTGAGACTCGACCAGGTCGTGGCGGCGATGGTGGGCCGCTCGATCGACGAGGCCTTCCCCGAGCGCGCGACGACCGCCCGTCCCGAGCCCATGCTCGAGGTGAAGGGCGTCCAGCTGCCGGGCACCGGTCCCGACGGCCTCAGCTTCACGTGCCGACGGTCGGAGATCCTCGGCATCGCCGGGCTGGTGGGCTCCGGCAGGAGCCGCATCGCCCGGTACCTCGTCGGGCTCGAGGGTGAGCACCACGGCGAGGTGCTCATCGACGGCGAGCGGTACCATCCACGCTCGCCGCGCCAGGCGATCCGCCGTGGCGTGATGCTGGTCCCCGAGGACCGGAAGGGACTCGGCCTGATCCTCGGCCTCGGCGTCGATCGCAACATCGCGCTCCCCTCGCTCGACCGGCTCCGGCGGTGGGGCCTGGTGGATCCGAGGAACGAACGCCGGCTGGCCGACGGGGTCGTGTCGGAGCTCGACATCCGGGTGGCCGACGTGATGGCGCCGGCCCGGAACCTCTCGGGTGGCAACCAGCAGAAGGTCGTGGTGGGGAAGTGGCTCGCGCGCGGCCCGAAGCTCCTCATCCTCGACGAGCCGCTGCGCGGGATCGACGTCAACGCCAAGTCGGAGATCCACCGGATCCTCCGCCGGCTCGCGGACGAGGGCCTGTCGATCATCCTGATCTCGTCCGAGCTCCCGGAGGTGCTCGGGCTGAGCGACCGGGTGATGGTGATGCGGAACGGACGCATCGCGGGGGTCTTCGAGGACAAGCCGTTCGTGCCCGACGATATCATGGCCGTGGCGACGATGGATCGGGCATGAGCGCCGCCGTCGCGGTCGTCCGCCGGGCCGCCTCGCAGGGGCTCCTGGTGTGGGTGCTGGTGCTGGGCGTGGCGGTGCAGGCCGCGGCGACGTCCGAGTTCTTCGTCACCTCGCTCAACCTCGCGAACGCGACCGGGCAGATGGTGCCGCTCACGCTCGCGTCCATGGGCCAGATGTGCGCGATCCTGGTCGGCGCGATCGACCTGTCGGTCGGCGCCACCGCCCGCGTCGCGGCGCTCCTGACGGCGGGCTTCATCAACGACGAACCGGGGCGGATCGTCCCGGTGATCCTCGGCGTACTCGTCGTGTCGGCGCTGATCGGGGCGGGGAACGGCGCGATGGTCGTCCGGCTCCGGATCCACCCGCTGATCGCGACCCTGATCTCGTTCAACCTGCTGAGCGGGGCGGCCCTCGCGTACACGACGGGCCCCGTCGGCGGCATCCCGTCGGAGACCGTCGCGTACATGCACGAGCGGTTCCTGGGCCTGCCCTATCCCGTGTGGGTCGTGGTCGCGCTGCTGGTCGCGCTCGGCACGATGCTGACCCGGACGCGGTTCGGGCGCAACGCGTATGCCGTCGGGGGCGACGCCGAGGTGGCGCGGCGTGCCGGCGTGAACACCGACGCCGTCCGCTTCCGGATGCTGGTGCTGTGCTCGGTGCTGGCCGGGGCGGCCGGGATCGTCCTCGCGTTCCGGCAGGGGATCGGCGACCCCCGCGTCGCCCAGGGCCTCGAGCTGGACTCGATCGTCGCCGTCGTGATCGGCGGCGTCTCGATCTTCGGCGGCCGCGGCACCGTGATCGGGATGCTCGGGGGGGTCGTCTTCCTGAACGTCCTGCGCAACGCGATGAACCTCCAGGGGGTCGATCCCCTCCTGCAGCAGGTCGTCTCCGGAGCCCTCGTCATCGTTGCGGTGGCGCTCTTCACGAGGAGGGAGGGATGAGCTTCCGACAGCTCGTGGGGTTCGGCGAGGCGATGCTGCGGCTGACGGTCCGCGACGGCGGCGCGATCGAGACCGCGACGAGCCTCGACTGCTCGGTCGGCGGCGCGGAGCTCAACACGTGCATCGCCGCGGTGCGCGCCGGGATGCCCGCGACGTGGGTCAGCGCGCTCCCCGACGATCCACTCGCGCGCCTCGTCCGCCGGCACGTCCGGGCCAACGGCGTCGATGCCGAGATCCTCACCGTCGAGCAGGCCCGGCTCGGGCTGTACTTCCTCGAGATGGCGCCCCCTCCCAGGCCGCTGCGCATCACGTACGACCGGAAGGGATCCGCGTTCGCCGTGCTCGATCCCGACCGGATCGAATGGCGGACCCTGCTCGGGCCGGATGCGTGCCTGGTCCTCACCGGGATCACGCCGCCGCTGGGGGACGGCCCCCGGAAGGGAGTCGAGGACGCGCTCGCAGCCGCTCGCGAGGTGGGTGCCGTGGTGGCGCTCGACGTCAACTACCGCTCTGCGCTGTGGTCCCGCGACGAGGCTTCTCGCTGGGTCAGCGCCGTGCTCCCCGAGGTGGATGTGCTCTCGGCGGGGCCCGAGGATCTCTCGGCGGTCGGCCCCCGGGCGGCGGATCCCCTGGCCGAGGCGCTGCAGCGCTTCGAGCTGCAGGCTGCCCTGACGGTGTCGAAGCAGCGGGTCGACGACGCGATGGAGCTCGAGCTGCGCGTCGTGACACCCGACGGAGAGCACCACGCGCATGCGCGAGCCGTCGTCGTCGACCCGATCGGAGCCGGTGACGCGCTCTTCGGCACCTTCCTCGCCCATCTGCCGGGGGGCGACGTCCAGGCCGCGACGGAGCACGGGCTGAGCGCCGCCGTGACGTGCGTCGGCCTGTTCGGCGACGCGCTCGTCGACGACCCGTGGGACGCGTCGGAGGCGAGGGGGGTCGTGCGATGAGAGGAGGCATGACGTGATCGTCGATGCGCACGCGCACGTGTTCCTGTCGGCGTCCGACGATCCGGAGCGCACGGTCGACGAGCTCGCCCCCGCGGAGCGCGAGGCGCCGGTCGACCTCCTCGAGCGACAGATGCGCGACGCGGGCGTGGACGGGGCGGTGCTCGTGCCGCTCGGCCCAGAGGACGGGTATGTCTCCCGCGTCGCGGGTTCGGATCGCGGACGCTTCGCCAACATCGCGTCCGAGGCGCCCGGCCAGGACGATCCGGGACGCGTCGCCGAGCGACTCGATGCCGGCGGGTTCTCGGGGCTGCGGATGTTCGGGCTCGCGGGCGACATCGCGGACCGCCCGCCCTGGCTAGGCGTCCTCGAGCGGCTCGCGGCCCACGGGAAGGTGCTGTGGCTGTACCCGCGGGGCGAGCACCTCCCGACCGTGACGGCCGTCGCCGAGCGAACCCCGGAGCTGCGCATCGTGCTCAACCACACCGGGTTCACCCAGGCGGGGATCGGTCACGACGATTACGGGCGGCCGCGGATCGTCGGCCCGGTGCCGCAGCCCCACGAGGCGCAGGTGCTGGCGCTGTCGCGCCACCCGAACGTCTCGGTGATCCTGAGCGGCGCCTACGGGTTCTCCCGGCTCGAGTACCCGTACCCCGACGTCGCCGAGGTGGTCCGCCGCACGGCCGACGCGTTCGGCACCGAGCGCCTCATGTGGGGAAGCGACTTCCCGTGGATCGTCGAGCGCCCCGGGTACCGAGCCTGCCTGGAGCTGGTCGATCGGCACCTGCCGGGGCTGTCGCCCGCCGAGCTCGCCGCCGTCCTCGGCGACAACATCCGCAGGGTCCTGCGATGGGGGGAGCGCTGATGCCGAGCGTACCGACTCGAACGAGTGAACTTCCCCGCTCGGGGATCCGCGTCGTCATGGACCTCGCGTGGGCGTCCGCCGAGCCGGTCCTGCGCCTGGAAGCGGGGCAGCCGGACGTGGCACCGCCCGACCACGTCCTCGAGGCGATGCGGGAGTCGATCGCGCGCAAGGAGACCGGCTACACACCGAACGCGGGGCTCCCCCGCCTGCGCGAGGCATGTGCGTCGAAGCTTGCGCGGGTCAACGGGATCCACCGCTCGCCCGAGCAGGTGGTGATCTCGACGGGCTCGATGGAGGGACTGCTGTCCGCGGTGCTTGGCCTCTGCGAGCCGGGCGACGACGTGCTGATCCCCGACCCGGGCTGGCCCAACTACGCCATGGTCTGCCGAATGGCGAGCCTGCGCGGGGTCGCCTACCCCCTGCGGCCGGAGAACGACTACCGGCCCGCCTTCGACGAGGTCGACGCGCTGGTCACCGAGCGTACGAAGATGGTCATCGTCAACAGCCCGTCGAACCCGCTCGGGACCGTGTGGGACGAAGCGGTGATGCGCGGGTGGGTCGAGCTCGCCGAGCGCCACGACCTCTGGGTGCTCTCGGACGAGTGCTACGACGAGATCGTCTTCGACGTCGACGCGACGAGCCCGGCCGCCGTCGAGGGCGGCGACGAGCGGGTCGTGGCCGTCCACAGCTTCTCGAAGACGTACGCGATGACCGGGCTGCGCGTGGGATACGTCTCCGGCCCCCTTCACGTGATGGAGACGCTGACGAAGATGCAGGAGGCGCTCGTCGCGTGCGTCAACGGACCGGCGCAGCACGGTGCGATCGCCGCGCTCGAGGGTCCTCAGGACTTCGTGGTCGCGATGCGTGAGCGGTACCGGCGCCGTCGCGACCTCGCGCTATCGGTCGCACGGGAGACCGCGATCCCCCATGTCGTCCCCCAGGGCGCCTTCTACCTGTGGCTGCCGCTCGGAGCAGGGATCGGCGACACCATGGAGTTCTGTCGCCATCTCGTCAGTGACGCCAAGGTCGCCGTCGCACCGGGCGAAACGTTCGGGTCGAACGGTGCCGGCGCCATCAGGGTCTCGCTCGCCGCTTCTGAGGAGACGATCGACGAAGGCATGCGGAGGATCGCCTCGGTCGTCCCCACCGCTCCGTTGGGCTGAGCCTGCTCGCCGTCGGGTGCTCACCGACGCGAACGCCGCTGGGGAGCTCGGCGTCGGCGAGGCTACGGACGCGCAGTCTCGGGTAGCAAGGATTCCGTGGGACAGCGATGGGTTGCGATGCCAGGCACGATCCTTGCCATCGCAGCCGTCGATGCCGGCGTCGCCAAGCGCGTCTTCGGCTCGAGTGACGCGATCGTGCTCGGCGGCTGGCCGGGGGCGACGACGGGCCACGCGTGGGCCGGCTACGCGCAGTTCGCCGACGACGTCGCGACCGGATCGATCCCGGACAACGTTCGGGTCGCGATGTACGACCCGGAGACTGGGAACAGACGCCGCTTGCTGAGAGGCTCGATCCCCGCGGCTCCATCGAGGCGTTCTGCGCCCTCGCTCGATCCCACGGGTTCTTCGTCCTGATCACTCCGCACGCGAATCTCGTCTCGGCCCCCGGAAGCGTCCACGCTCCGCGTGCCCGTGAGACGCGCGAAGACGCGTACCTCCGATCCGGCATCGTCGAGGTTTCGGCCGCCAACGCGGACGCGGTCGAGACACAGTCGCAGAAGATGCAGCGCGATCCGGCGGCCTATCGTGCGTTCGTCGAAGCCACCGCCCGACTCGCGCGCGACGTCAACCGTGACGTGCAGGTGCTATCCGGGCTCTCGACGCATCCGGGGTATCCGGCGACGGCGGAGATGCTGAAGGATGCTTGGGCAAGCGTCCGAAACGTGGTCGACGGACATTACCTATCGCTCGGCCGGCGGCTTCGCCACCCCGACGTGGCGGCGTCCTTCCTGTCGGCAACGCTTCGAACACCAGACTGATCACAGGTCACGACAGGCGGTCGCGTTGTCAGAAGTCCGCGTTGGCGTCGGATCATGGCTCGCTTCCACCTTGAGGGCGGGCGGACGCCGAAGCTGTACTCGCTCGAGATCCTGCCGTTCATGCTATCGCCGGTCATCGCACGCGTGGTCGAGCTCCCGCGCTAGCCCGAACTCCCGCCGGCCCTCCTCGGCCGCCCGCATACGCCGCCCTCGCCCGGTGCGCCCACACCAGACCGGCCAGCAGCAACGGCTCGTTGCCAAGGTCGCCGATCCGGCGGTTCATCGCGAGCGCCTCCTCGACGCGGGCGACGCGGTCGAGGCGCCCGCGCTTGGCGTCCGCGTAGCCGCCCCCGAGCTGCGTGACCTGGCTCGCGGCCGCCTTGGGCGCCTTACCGGATCTCGCCGACCGCATCCGCGTAGTACGTCGAACCGACCACGCAGAACGCCATCTCGCGCGGCGTGTAGGCGTCACCCTCCGCGCGATCGAGCTCCTCCGGCGGGATGGTCGCGAGCTGGATCCGCCACAGCTCGGCGAGCCGCTCGAGGCGGCTCCGTGCCTCGTCGAGGTCTTCCGGCGTGAACGGTGCGAGGTCCGCGGGCGTCGTCACGGACGAGCCGTGCCAGCGGTCGGGCAGGGGCTCGGCGGCGGCGGCATGGGACTCGAGCTGCGCGAGGTGATCGATCATGTGGTCGGTCACGCGGCGGATCGCCTTGTGTGGAGTGTAGACGCGGTCGTCGATCGGGAGCGGGCGACCGTCCCACGCGCCCCACGTCTCGGCCAGCCGCAGAACGTGCGCCACCATCTGCGAAACCGCCTCAACGGGATCCCGGTCGTCGATCTCGGGTCGCTCGTCGGCCATCGCGCACCTCCCATCTCACTCGAGTAGCCAAGGTACGACCAGGACTATTCGGGTATTCTCGAAGTATGGATGCCGAGGCCGACATTGCGACCGTCACGCGCGTGCTCGCGAACCGCGCACGCCTGGCAATGCTCGAGCTGCTCATGGACGGCGGGGCCCACCCCGCCGGAGACTTGGCGCGGGAGGCGGGTGTCGCGCTCTCGACAGCGAGCGGTCACCTATCGGCGCTCGCTCGCGCCGGGCTGGTGGAGGCCGAGCCCGCCGGCCGGCAGCGCCGGTACCGGCTGTCGGGGCCCGCGGTCGCGCGGGCCATCGAGGCGCTCGCGGTGATCGCGCCCCGCCGGCAGG
>JBOGVL010000036.1:0-13328 GCA_050692535.1 Actinomycetota bacterium
GCGACCTCGTCCGGCGACAGGCGGCGCTGCCCTCGGAACGTGCAGGTGACGCCGTACTCGTTCTCGAGCCCGAAGATCCGCCGGTCCACGACCCGAGTGTAGGCCCGGTCCCGCCGAACGGCGGGACCCCTCAGCCGCCGAGGATCGACGCCACCTCGGACTCCCCGAGGCGGCGGAACTTCCGGCGCTGGGGGCGGGTGCGATCCAGGACCCCGGCTTCGATGGAGTCGGGCGGGATCTCGCGGGACTCGGCCGACCCGAGCGCCTTCACGGCCTCCCGCACGGCCGTCGGCAGGTCCCACCCAGGCCGGTATGCGCTCGTCACGGCGTTCGTGAGCTCCTCGGCGTGTCCGCCGATCGCCACGAATCCGTGCTCGTCGGTCACCGTGCCGTCGAACAGGATGTGGTAGACCTCGTTCCGCCCGCCGTCGTCGGCCACCTCGCCGACCAGGATCTCCACCTCGTAGGGCTTCATCTGCTGCGTGAAGATCGCGGTGAGGGCCTGGGAGTAGGCATTGGCGAGGTCCTTCGCCCGGACGTCCTCGCGTCCGTACGAGTAGCCGCGGAGATCGGCGTGGCGGACCCCGCTGATGCGCAGGTCCTCGAACTCGCTGTACTTGCCCACGCCCGCGAAGGCGATCCGGTCGTAGATCTCGCTGATCTTGTGCAGTGTCGCGCTCGGGTTCTCGGAGATGAACAGGACGCCGTCCGAGTACTCGAGCCCGACGACCGACTTGCCGCGGGCGATCCCCTTGTGAGCGAAGTCGGAGAGGTCCTTCATGCGCTGCTCGGGCGGGACGTACGGCATGAAGGTCACGGTCCGCCTCCCGACAGGAATGCCTCGTGGGCGGCCCCGACCTCGTCGTCGGATGCGATCTCCGCTCCCCCGGACGACACGAGGACGACCGTCGGGTAGATCCCGCGCGCGGGATCGGGGCCGCCGGTGGCGACGTCCTCGTGCGAGGCGTCGACCAGTGCCTCGACGGCGACGCGGAGCGCCTCGGCGCGATCCAGGCCGGGCCGCCAGCGCTTCTTCAGCGAGCTCTTCGCCGGCCGGCCGCCGGATCCGGTCGCGTGGTAGTCCTCCTCTTCCCACCGACCCCCCGTCGCGTCGTAGTAGAAGATCCGGCCTTCCTGGCGTCGCTCGTCGTACCCCCCGAACAGCGGAACGACGACGAGGCCTTGGATCGCGAGCGGGAAGTTGCCCCGGATCATCTGGGCCAGCCGGTTCGCCTTGCCCTCCAGCGAGAGCCGGTCGCCGGTGATCTTCTCGTAGTGCTCGAGCTCGAGCTGGAAGAGGCGGACGATCTCGAGCGCCTGACCGGCGGCGCCGGCGATCGCGATGGCCGAAAATTCATCCGCCGCGAAGACCTTGTCCATCCGATCGTCGGCGACGGCATACCCCTCGGTGGCCCGGCGGTCGCCGGCGAACACGACGCCGTCGGCGAACTTGAGCCCGAGCACGGTGGTCCCGTGCGGGAGTCCCGCGGCGCCCGAGGGATCCGGAGCGCCGGATCGCGAGCGGGACTCGGGGAGGATGCTCGTGACGAGGTCGAAGAAGCTGGGGTTCGCGCCGATCGGGCCGCCCGACGCGAGGGGCGTGAGGGGATCGTCCCTCATTCCCCGCCCTTCTGGACGTACGACTTGACGAACTCCTCGGCGTTCTCCTCGAGCACCGAGTCGATCTCGTCGAGGATCTCGTCCATCTCCTCCTTCAGCTTCTCGCCTTTGGAGGCGCGCTGGACCTGACCGGCGTCCTCGTCGCCGCCGTCGCCGCCGCCGCGGCGCTGGGTCTTCTTCTGCTCCTGCTCTTGTGACACCGCGGAAGGCTCCCCTCGGTCTCGTGGCCCGCCATTCTCGCACACCGGGTGCGCGAACCCGGACGCTCAGGCCTTGAGCAGGTCCACGAGCGTCTGCGGGTCGCGCGAGCGCTCCAGCAGCTCCTCGACGTGCGCCCGGGTCCCCCGCAACGGCTCGCGCATCGGGACCCGCTGCAGCGCATCACGCCCCGTGTCGAAGATCATGGAGTCCCACGACGCCGCGGCGATCGCATCCGGGTACTTGGAGATGCAGCGCCCGCGGAAGTACGCGCGCGTGTCCTCAGGAGGCTCCATCACGGCGCGCTCGATCTCGTCCTCGGTCACCAGGCGCTCCACCTTGCCCGTCGCCGCGAGCCGATGGTACAGACCCTTGTCCCGGCGGACGTCGTGGTACTGCAGGTCGATCAGCCGCAGCTTCGGGTCGCTCCAGTCCAGGCCGTCGCGCTCCCGATACCCCTCGAGGAGCCGGTACTTGGCCACCCAGTCCAGCTCGCGGTGGAGCTGCATCGGGTCGTCCTCGAGTGCGGTCAGCACGCCCTCCCATCGCTCAAGGACCTCGGCGTTGTCGGCGGTCGTGTCCTCCTGCTCGACGTACTTCTTGGCGCGCTCGAGGTACTCCCACTGGAGCTGGACCGCCGTCGGCCGTCGCCCGTCGGCGAGACGCACGACCGCCCGGCACGCGAGGTCCCGCGAGACCTCGTGCAGGGAAGCGACCGGGTTGGCCAGCGCGAGGTCGGGCAGGTACTCGTCCTCGATCATCTTCAGGACGAGCGCGGTCGTCCCCAGTTTCAGGAACGTCGCCACCTCGCACAGGTTGGCGTCTCCGACGATCACGTGGAGGCGCCGGTACTTGTCGGGATCCGCGTGCGGCTCGTCCCGCGTGTTGATGATCGGGCGCTTCAGCGTGGTCTCGAGCCCGACCTCGGCCTCGAAGAAGTCCGCCCGCTGGGTGATCTGGAACAGGTGACGGTTCCGCTCGTCCCAGGGCGCCTCCGCGCCGAGCTTGCCAGCGCCGGTGAAGACCTGCCGCGAAACGAAGAACGGCGTCAGGTCTCGGACGATGCTCGCGAACGGCGTCGCGCGGTCGACGAGGTAGTTCTCGTGCGTCCCGTAGGAGTTCCCCTTGCCGTCGCTGTTGTTCTTGTAGACGGCGATCCTCTGGCCGCCCGGCATCGCCCGCTCGAGCTCCTGCATCGACCGTTCGAGGATGCGCTCGCCCGCCTTGTCGTGGATCACGAGCTCGCGCGCGCTCGCACACTCTGGCGTCGAGTACTCCGGGTGCGCGTGGTCGACGTAGTAGCGAGCGCCGTTCGGCAGGATCACGTTCGCGAGGCCGAGATCCTCCTCCGACGTCTCCCGCACCTGGACCGGCTCGTAGCCGCGCGCGTCGCGGAGCGGCGACTCCTGCTCGTAGTCCCAGCGGATCCGACGGAGCGATCCCGCGTAGGTGCTGATCAACAGCGAGGAGGAGATGACCGGGTTGAACTCGGGCGAGCCGACGGCCGAGATGCCGTACTCGGTTTCGGTGCCGATGACCTTGGGGATGGCCACCGAGGCAGCCTACAGGTACTGGCCCGCGCTGACCCGCTCCACCTGCCGCCCCTCGCCGCCGCCGTCGCCGAGCAACGTCCGGACGTAGACGATCCGCTCGCCCTTCTTGCCCGAGATGCGCGCCCAGTCGTCGGGGTTCGTCGTGTTCGGCAGGTCCTCGTTCTCCTTGAACTCGTCGCGGATCGCGTGGGACAGGTCCTCGGACCGGATGCCCTTCTCGCCGGTCGACAGGAAGCGCTTGATCGCCTCCTTCTTGGCGCGGCGGACGATGTTCTCGATCATCGCGCCGGAGTTGAAGTCCTTGAAATACAGGATCTCCTTGTCGCCGCTGGCATAGGTCACCTCGAGGAACCGGTTGTCGTCCGTGGACGAGTACATCCGGTCGACCGTCTGTTGGATCATGCGAGACGTCGCGCCCCGCACGTCGCCGCCGGCCCTGGTCGTCTCCTCCGGGTGGATCGGAACGTTGGGGTTGAGGTACTTGCTCATGATGTCGGCGGCCTGTTCCGCACTCGGCCGCTCGATCTTGATCTTCACGTCCAGCCGCCCCGGACGCAGGATCGCGGGGTCGATCAGGTCCTCGCGGTTGGAGGCGCCGATCACGATCACGTTCTTCAGGGTCTCCACGCCGTCGAGCTCCGACAGCAGCTGGGGCACGATCGTCGACTCGACGTCGCTCGAGATCCCGGTGCCACGCGTGCGGAAGATCGAATCCATCTCGTCGAAGAACACGATGACGGGCAGGCCCTCCTCGCTTCGCTCCTTGGCGCGCTGGAAGATCTGGCGGATCTGCCGCTCGGTCTCGCCGACGTACTTGTTCAGCAGCTCCGGGCCCTTGATGTTGAGGAAGTAGGAGTGCGCGTCCTTGCGGCCCGTCCGCTCGCGCACCTTGTCCGCGAGGGACCTGGCCACCGCCTTGGCGATCAGCGTCTTCCCGCATCCGGGCGGCCCGTAGAGCAGGACGCCCTTGGGCGGTTCGAGCTCGTGCTCGTGGAAAAGCTCCGCGTAGAGGAACGGCAGCTCGACGGCGTCCCGGATGGCCTCGATCTGACCCTCGAGCCCACCGATGTCCTCGTAGGACACGTCGGGAATCTCCTCGAGGACGAGCTCCTCCACCTCCTCCTTCGGGAGCTTCTCGAGCGCCACGTTCGACCGGGGGTCGATCAGCAACGGGTCGCCGGCGCGGATCAGCTCGTCGCGCAGCGAGGCCGAGATCGTGGCGACCAGCTCCTCGTCGCCCCGCCCGACCACGATGACCCGGTCCTCGCCGAGCCGGTCCTTGACCTTCATGACCTCGCCGGCGCGATCGGGTTGGAGAACCTCGACGACGTTCAGCGCCTCGTTCAGGATCACCTCGACACCCCGGCGAAGCCCCGAACGCTCGACCTCGGGCGAGACGCTCACGCGCATCTTCCGACCCGCCGTGAAGACGTCGACCGTGTCGTCGTCGTTGGAGGTCAGGTAGACGCCGAACGACGCGGGCGGCTGGCTGAGCTTCTCGACCTCGTCGCGCAGGCCCTCGATCCGCTCCTTCTCGGCGGTGAGCGTGTCGGCGAGCCGCTCGTTCTGGGTGAGGGCGCGCGACAGGTCGGACTTGGCCTCGATCAGCTTCTCCTCGAGGATCTTGACCTGGCGGGGAGCGTTCGTGAGGCGGCGGCGCAGCAGCGCGATCTCGTCCTCGAGAAAGCGGATCTGCGTCTGAAGCTCGTGGATCTGCTTCTCCGCGAGTTCCTGCATCTCGCGTGGATCCGGCTCGGGCACTCCGTCACCTCCCGCGTGGCGGAAGTCTACCTCTGGACCCTCCGCCGACCCGGCAGGCCGGCGAAGCCTTCGATCGATCAATACGGGTGTCGGCGTCCCGCATGGTTGACCTGAGGGTGGTTCGTCAGGAATCGGTCGCCGGATGGCCGATCCGCCGGGCGACGGTCACGAACCCCGTATGGGCGACCATCCGATGGTCCGGACGAACCGACCTCGCCGTCACGTGCCACGAGCGATGCAGCACCTCGAAGGTCTCGAGGTGCTCGTAGCCGTGCTCCTCGAGGGCGAGCACGAGCTGCTGCACCTGGATCGTGGTCGGCAGGTAGCCGCAGACGATGCCGCCGGGATCCAGCACGGCGCCCACGGGCGCCAGCAGGTTCCATGGCTCGGGGAGGTCCAGGATCACGCGGTCGTAGCGCTCGCCCGTGGTTGCGACGTCGCGCAGATCGCCCTCGCGGAGCTCGAGCCAGGACGGCACCTTCCCCAGGAACATCTCGACGTTCTGGGCCGCCTTCGCCTGGAACTCGGGGCGGAGCTCGTAGGACACCACCCGGCCCTCGGGCCCCGTGGCGCGGCAGAGCGCCATCGTGAGCGACCCCGAACCGGTGCCGGCCTCGAGCACTCTGGCGCCCGGGAACACGTCCGCCTCGACGAGGATGGCGCCGACGTCTTTCGGGTAGACGACCTGCGCGCCGCGCGGCATCTTCAACACGAAGTCGGCCATCCGGGGTCGGAACGCCCGGAAGGCCATCCCCGTCGCCGAGTGCACGACGGTCCCCTCCGGTGAGCCGATCACCAGGTCGTGCGGGAGTCCCCCGCCGTGAGAGTGCCAGGTCTCGCCGGCGCGGAGCTTCAGCAGGTAGCGACGCCCGCGCTGGTCGACGAGGAGGATCCGCTCCCCGGGCTCGAAGGGCGCGCTCACGGCCGGGATGCCCCGTAGAGCTCGACCGGCATGACCTCCTCGGACAGGCCCGCGGCCAGCTCGCGATCCTCCTCGGCCCCGCCCGCCCGCGAGGCCTCTCCGAGCCGCTCCCCCAGGATCTGGGCTCGCGCCCGGCAGAACGCGCAGAAGCGGCCGGTCGTGGGCTGGGTGCAGCGCTCGCACGGCCGGAGCTCGGCGTCGTCCTGCGCCGCGAACAGCGGCGCGCCACGATCGAGGTAGCTGATGAAGAACTGCGCCTTCGTCCCGGGCGAGGTCGTCTCGAGCTGGTTCAACGCCTCCTTGTAGCGGAGCTGGGTGTTCCCGGCGACCAGGGGGCACTCCTCGACCACGTAGTCGATCCCGCGGAGGAAGGCGTACGCGGCGGTCTCGAGCTCGGAGAGCCGGTAGAGCGGCTTCACCTTCCGGGCGAGACCCTCCTCGGCCGGCAACACCGGGAACTGTCGCGCGATGTAGTCGGTCTGCCACCGGAGGGTGTTGCCGAGCAGCGTCGCGGCCTCGTCGTCGAGGTTGTGGCCGGTGGCGACCACGTCGTAGCCGTGGTCGCGCGCGGCCCGGTTGAACACGTAGCGCTTCGACAGCCCGCAGACCGCACACGTCGAGCGCGAGCCCTTCCTCCCGGCGGTCGGCACGTCGAACCCGTACTCCCCGGCGAGGTCGACCTCGAGCAGGTGAGCGCCCCGTTCCGTCGCGAAGGTTCGCGCGACCGCACCGGAGCGCGACGAGTACTCGCCGATCCCGAGCCCCAGATACAGGCCGTCGGCCCGGTAGCCGAGGTCGAGCAGCACGTCCCAGAGGGCGAGCGAGTCCTTCCCGCCGGACACGGCCACGAGGATCCGGTCGTCGGCGCCGAACATCTCGAAGGACGCGATCGCGCGCTCGACCTGGGTCCGGACGTGGTGCACGAAGCAGTCGCGGCAGAACGCCGCGTTGTGACGGCGAACCTCGACGACGGCGGGCGCCTTGCAGCGCCGGCACTTCATCCGGTTCGGCGGAGCGGCTCCCCCGCTGATGACCGGACGGATCTCGATCTCGTCGGACTCGGTCACGCGGTCCTCCCGCGTCAGCAGCTCACGTTCGCGGATCACGAGCACCGTGTCGGGATTGATACCGAGCTCGCCGAGGACGTCGTGAATCTTGCGCTCCCCCGCGACCTCGACCTCCCGGTCGGGGTTCCGCAGCCGCACCTTCACGGGGTCAGGCTAACCGACCCGACCCCTCCGGCCCAGGCTCAGCCGATGGCGACCGGGTTCACGCCCAGCTCGACGTCGAGCGTGACCCGCTCCCCGTCGGGGCGGACCACCTCGAACTCGACGCGCTCGCCGGGCTCGTGGGAGCGGATCGCCTCCCCGAGCTCCTCCGAGGACGAGATGGGTGCGTCGCCGAACGAGACCACGACGTCCCCGACCTGGACGCCCGCGGCCTCGGCGGGTCCGCCGGCGACGACCTCGACGATCCCCGCGCCGGTCTCCGCCTGCGTGTCGAACTGGAACTGGAACTGGGAATCGCTCGCGTCCGTGGAGCTGATCCCCATGAACGCGACGGGGTTCCCCGGTTCCTCGGCCGCCTGGAAGATCGTCGGCTTCACCGAGTTGATCTGGATCGCGAACCCGATGTTGTCGGCGTCGCTGGTGCCCGCGGTGTTGATGCCCACCACGTTACCGGCGAGGTCGACCAACGGCCCGCCGGAGTTCCCGGGGTTGATCGCCGCGTCCGTCTGGATCACGTCGGTGTACACGCGCCGGCCGTCGTCACACTCGAGGCATCGGTCGTCCTGGACGGTGATCCGACGCGAGAGCGACGACACGATCCCGGACGTCACCGAGGGGCCGCCCTCCAGACCCAGGGCATAGCCGATCGCGACCACCTGCTGGCCGAGGTCCAGCCCGTCCGAGTCGCCGAGAGGCACCGTCGGCAGGTTCTCCGCGTCGACGTCCAGGACCGCCAGGTCGGCCTGGATGTCGCCGCCGATGACCTGCGCCGAGAACTCCTGCGGCTCCTCGTCGGACGTGAACACGCTGACGGACGACGCGCCCTCGACGACGTGGTAGTTGGTCACGATCACGCCGTCCTCGCGGACGACGAACCCGGTCCCCTCGCCGCCGTCCGCCACCACGTTGACCACCGCGGGCAGTACGTCCCGCACGACCCGCTCCACCGAGTTGTCCGCCTGGACGACCGTCGTCTCGTCCGGCGTCGGGAACACCCGCGGCTCGGCGAGGGTGTCGCTCGTCCTCGTCGTGCAGGCGGCGAGCACCAGCGCCGAGCCGGTCAACAGGGCGATCAGGGTCCGCTTCATGTCGTTCGCTCCAGTTTGTCGGTTCCAGGGTGAGTTCGACACACGCCGCGAGGACGTTCTGCCGGAAGGATAAGAAGTCGCTGAGAGAACGCTGAGCCGCGTCGAGGAGATCAGCCCACGGGCGCCGGCACGGCGGTCGGGCGGGGAAGGAGGCCCGCCTGCTCGATCACGCGGACGATCGCCTCCTCGTTCTTGATCGACATCAGGTGGATCCCGCTGACGCCGGGGATCTCGCGGACCCGGTCGAGGATCTCCAGGGCGATCCGCACGCCCTCCTCCCACTGCCCCTCGGGTGGCGCCGCGTCCATCCGTTCGACGACCGGATCGGGGACGTCGACGCCCGGCACCTGGTCCCGGAGGTAGCGCACCGCCCTCGCGGAGCGCGGGACGAACACCCCGGCCAGCACCCACACGTGGTCGAGCAGTCCGAGGTCCCCCGTCCGCGCCATGAACAGCCGCAGCTTCTCCACGTTGAAGCAGATCTGCGTCTGGATGAACTCGGCGCCTGCCTCGATCTTCTTGCCCAGCCGCATCGGCCGGAACTCGAGCGGCGGCGCGAACGGGTTCTCGACGGCGCCGATCAGGAAGCTCGGCGGCCGCGACAACGGGCGCCCGGACAGATAGGTGCCGTCGTCGCGCATGATCCGCGCGATCCGGAGCAGGTGGATCGCGTCGATGTCGTAGATGGGCTTGGCCTCCGGGTGATCCCCGGCGCTCACGTCGTCGCCCGTCATGCAGAGGATGTTCCGGACGCCGAGGGCCGCGGCGCCGATCAGGTCCGCCTGCAGCCCGAGCCGGTTCCGGTCGCGGCAGGCCAGCTGCATGATCGGCTCGACCCCGGCGTCCGTGAGCAGGTGCGAGGCCGCCATCGGCGCGATGTGGGGGTGCGCGGAGCTGTTGTCGGTGCAGTTCACGGCGTCGACCTTGCCACGCAGGAGCTCGGCCATCTCGCGCACCGAGCCCGGGTCGGCGGAGTCGGTGGCCTGGAGCTCGGCCGTCACGACGAACTCTCCGGCCAGCAGCAGCCGGTGGAGCTCGCTCCGGGGATCGTCGCTCACCCGTGCGCCTTCCATCCGCCCGGGACGCGGCGGTCGCGCCCCGTCACGAGGTTCTCCCAGGAGGATGTCTCCTGGAGGCGCCAGTCCGTCGGCGGCTCCACGTGCTCGATGTGGTCTCGCCACACGGGCAGCTTCCGAGAGCCCTCCCACGCCGCGACCCAGACGCACTTCATCTCCGGGACCACCTCGCAGTTGCCGTTCTGGAGGACGCCTCCGCACGGTCCGTTCCGGAGGTTCTTCGGGCAGCGCATCGGGCAGGACATGCCGGTCGAGTGGAGGATGCACTGCCCGCACATCCGGCAGTCCCAGATGGCCTCCTTCGTGCCGCGCTCGATCAGGAGGATTGCCTTGCGGAGACCCCGTGCTGGCGGCGTCGTCGCCGGAGGCCGTCGGTCGAGCGTTCGGGCCATCGGCCGGCGGCGCATCCTCGGCGGGGCTCAGCCCCGACGCAGGTCCCGCGCCGGAACCTCCTTCTTCGGGTCGATGAACGGGATGGCGGCCGTGGTGACCGTCAGGGGGCCCTGCTCGGACTCGACGTCCAGGGTGGTGCCCGGGGTGGCGAGCTCCACCGGGACCCAGGCGTACCCGATGTTCCTCTCCAGACGCGGCGACCACACGGCGTCGGTGACCTTGCCGATCGTCTCGCCGTCCCGCGCCACCGGCCAGAACCAGGTGAGCTCGGCGCGGAGCTCCCGCCCCGACCACTCGATCCCGACGAGCTTGCGGTCGACACCTTTCGCCCGCAGGGCCTCGAGCGCCGCCTTGCCGATGTAGTCCTGCGGCTGGTCCTCCACCAGATGCTCGAGCCCCATGACGTGCAGCGGCGTGTCCTCGAACGTGAAGTCCGAGCCCAAGTTCATGATCCCGGCCTCGATGCGGCGGCCCTCGACCGGCGCCACGGGCCGGATGGCGAACTCCTCGCCCGCCTCGAACACGGCGTTCCACAGCTCGTCGCCCCGTTCGGGATCCAGAAGGTTGATCTCGAACCCCTGCACCGCGGTCCAGCCCGTCCGGCTGATCAGCACCGGGATGTCCTTGATGTCGAACCAGTCGCACCAGTAGTACTTGAGGTCATAGATCGCCGCGCCGACCAGCTTCTCGAGCGTCCTGGCCGCCATCGCGCCCTGGACCTGCATGGGATACGCGTGCGGGTAGGAGATCTCCACCTCCAGGTTCGACCGGGCCGCGACGCCGAGCGCGTACAGGCCGGCGTCGGAGTCGGCCAGCTGCATCCACCATCGGTTCTCGCCCACGTGCAACAAGACGGGGTCGTTCACGATGCCGCCGTCGGGGGCGGTCACCGGCATGTACTTGCCCTGCAACACCGCGCACGTCGTGAGATCACGGCAGGTGAGCGAGTCGATGAACCGGTCGGCGTCCTTGCCGGAGACCTCGACGGTCCGTTCGACCGCAACGTCCCAGACGGTCACGTCGTTCATGAGCGCCCAATACTCGGTCTCCGGGTCGTCGTAGTACGCCGGCAGGAGCATGTGGTTGTACACGTCGTAGGCGCTGCAGCCGGCGCGGCGCGTCGCCGCGAAGAACGGCGATCGCCGGTACCAGGGCCCGAAGTAGATCGTGGCGCTCTGCTCGAGCATCTCCTGGCGCTCGTTGACCATGCGGGCGTGCTCCTCTCGGACGTCCGGCCGGACGTTCTGCCGGCGCAGGATTGAATCATCGTTCAAGAGTCGGCGGCCCGCAAGCCGCCGCACGGCTACGAGACCGGGATCTGCTTGGCGGGATCGACGAACGGCATCTCGACGACGGTCGCGGTGCGCTCACCCCACTCCGTCTCGACCGCCACGCGAGTCCCGCGCGCCGATCGCCCCGTCGGGAGCCACGCGAAGCCGATGTTCTTCCCGAGCCGCGGCGAGTGGATCGCCGAGGTCACCTTGCCGATGTGCTCGGCGCCGTCGCGGACGGGCCACTTCACGTTGTTCAGCGCCGGGAACGGATCGCCGTCCAGCTCGACGCCGTTGATCCTGCGGTCGACACCGGCCTCCTTGATCCGCCGGAGGGCCCGCATCGAGATGCTGGCCTCGTCCGGCAGGCCCCAGTCCACGAGGCGATCGAGCCCCATCTCGATCGGGTTGTTGTCGTACGTCATATCGGCGCCCCAGTTGAAGATCGCGCCCTCGATCCGCCGGATGTCGCTGGGGCCCGTCGGGCGGATGCCGAACTCGCGGCCGGCCTCCATGATCGCCTCGTAGACCTCGACGCCTTTCGTCGTGTCCGTGAGATAGACCTCGTAGCCGACCTCGGACGTCCAGCCGGTGCGGGTGATCACGACGGGCGCGCCGGCGATCTTGGCCTCGGTCCAGAAGTAGTACTTCAGGTCGAGGATCTCCTCGCCCAACAGCTTGACCATCAGCGGCTTGGACTTCGGCCCCTGGACCTGCAGCGGCGCCACGTCCGCCTCCTTGATCGAGACGTCGAGGCCCGGGTACGCGTTCTTCAGGCCGCGGGCGAACAGGAGCGCGTCCGAGGACGCGAGCGCGAACCAGAACGTGTGCTCGTCCATCCGCGTGAGGACGGGATCGTTGACGATCCCGCCGTCGGCGTCGCAGATGAGCACGTACTTGGCCTGGCCGACCGCGCATTTGGACAGGTCGCGGGGCGTGAGCAGCTGCGCGAACGCGAACCCATCCGGGCCCGAGATCTCGAGGCAACGCTCGACCGACACGTCCCAGATCGTGACGTCGTTCAGGAGCGCGTCGTACTCGGCCTCGAACGTGTCGAAGCGGATCGGGAAGTACATGTGGTTGTAGACCGTGAAGCCCTTCGGGTCGTATCTCTGCGTCGCCTCGTAGAACGGGGTGCGCCGGTTCCGCGCCCCGCGCTGGACCTGGCCCATGTCGAACGCCATCAACGGCCTCCTCGGTGCTGGTCCGGGCGCCGCTGCGTCGGGCCCGGGTGGACGGCCCTCATCGTGCGGTCGCGCCTCTGCCCCGGCAAGGAGCGCCCATGACCAGGAGTCAGGGAGCGGGCGGGCCCCGCCGCTCAGCCGAAGTCGGCGGCTGTGAAGACGCGCTCGCCCTCGACCAGGGTGAGCTGGGTCGTCGCCGCGTGGATCTCCGTCGTCGGATGCTCGAACAGGTTCCGGTCGAGGACGACCAGGTCCGCGTACTTGCCCACCTCGATCGAACCGGTCACGTCGTCGAGGTGGTTCACGAACGCGCTTCCCATCGTGAACGCCCGGATCCCCGTCGCGAGGTCGATCGCCTCCTCCGGGAGGAACGGCGCCGTCGCCCTCGGCGAGTCCGGGATGGGATCGGACTCCGCGGCCGTCCGGTTGACGGCCACGTGCATCTCCTGGATCGGGTCCGCCGTCGTGACCGACCAGTCGCTGCCGAAGGCCAGCACCGCCCCGGACTCCACGAGCGACCGGAACGGGTACTGCCACCGCGAGCGCTCGGCCCCGAGGAAGGGGGTCGTGAGGTGGCGCATCGCCCCGTCGTTCTGCGCCCAGAGCGGCTGCCCGTTGGCCACGACGCCGAGCTCGCCAAACCGCGGCACGTCGTCGGGATGGACGACCTGGATGTGGGCGATGTGGTGACGGAGGTCGTTCATGCCGTTGGCCGTTCGGGCCGCCTCGACCGCATCGAGCGCCTCGCGGATCGCTCGTTCCCCGATCGCGTGGAAGTGCACCTGGAAGCCCTCGGCGTCGAGCCGGACGACGTGCGCCTTGAGCTCCTCGGGATCGACGAAGGACTTCCCTCGGTTGTCGGTGGGCGCCCCGTCGGCGCCCAGGTATGGGTCGAGCACGCCGGCCGTGAAGTTCTCGACCACCCCGTCCTGCATGATCTTCACGCTGGTCGGCGCGAAGCGACCCACGCGGCCGCGCTCCCGGGCGGCCAGCAGCCCGTCGATCTGCTCCCCGCCCCGATATCGGTCCCACC
>JBOGVL010000037.1:0-13241 GCA_050692535.1 Actinomycetota bacterium
CCGGCGGCCATCGCCTCGACCAGCACGATCCCGAAGCTCTCCTGCCCGGTGGCCGGTGCCACGAACGCGTCGGCGGCGGCGTGGAACGGCGGCAGCTCCTCGTTCGGCAGGGTCCCGAGCATCACGACGCGGCGCCGCTCTCGCTCGGAGAGCATGCCGAGCGCGGAGCGGTCGCGCCCGTCCCCGGCCACCACGAGGTGCACGTCGTCCAGCTCGGCGGCCAGCCGCGCGAAGGCCCGCAGCGCGACCGCGAACCCCTTCTGCGGATCGAGCCGATTCACCCACAGGAGCAGCCGCCCCGCCGGGAGCCCCTCCGGACGCGCGGCGGCGCGAGCGAATCGCCCGACGTCGACGCCGTTCGGCACGATCTCGACCTCGCCGGGGATCGCCCGCGCGAGGAAGTCCGCCGCCGCCTGTGACACCGCGACGGGCGCGGCGATCCGCCGGTACACCGTCCGCAACACGGGTGCCGTCAGCTCCATCAGCCGCGAGCGCTCGGCGTACGCGTGGAACGTCGCCGCGACGGGCGCGGTCGCCGCGAAGGTCGCCAGCATCGACGTGCTCGGCGTGAGCGGCTCGTGGACGTGCAGGACGTCCGGCTCGAAGACCTCGATCAGCCGGCGGACCCGAACGAACGACCGGCGGGAGAAGCAGATCGGCGCCACCGTGCCGCCGTACGGGACGGCGACGGCGCGGCCGACGATCCGGACCGGTGGGGTCTCGCGCATCCTCGAGCGAGCGGGCGCGACCACCAGCACGTCGTGGCCGCGCGCCTCGAGCTCGCTCGCGAGTTGTCGAACGTGCACCTGGACCCCGCCCGGGGCGTCCCAGGCATAGGGGCACGAGAGGAGGACCCTCATCGCGCCGGAGCGCGCTCGCGTTCGGCGACCTCGTCCCACGCGGGCTGGAACATGTGCCAGTCGGAGGGCTGGGCGGCGATCGCGCGCTCGAACCCGGCCGCCATCAGCCGGGAGATCGCCGTGACGTCCGCGCGCGTGTCGCCGGTCCGCTCGAACTCGAGCGGAGCCCCGATCCGAACCTGCCAGCCCCCGGGCAGCGTGTAGACCGGGCAGACGAGGATCGGTGCGTCGCTCGTGAGCGACAGCAGCGCCGGACCCGCCGGCACCCGGCGAGGGGCGCCGAACATCTCGACCTCGATGCCTCGCCCGGAGAGGTCGCGGTCCGCCACCAGCGCCACGACCCAGTTCTCGGAGAGCAGCTGCTTCAGCTGTTGTCCGACATGACTGTTCTTCGTGAGCGGGACGATCCGCATGCCGAGCTCCTCGCGATGACGGACGAACAGCTCGGACAGCCGCGCCGGTTTCAGCTCCTCGGCCACGGCTGCGATCGGGTAGCCGTCGGTCGCGAGGTAGTGACCGGCCAGGTCCCAGTTGCCCATGTGGGGCAGGACGCAGATGCAGCCCTTGCCCTTGGCCAACGCCTCGCCGATGTTGTGGGCGTCGACCATGTCGGTCCGCGCCCGCATCTCCTCGCGCGGCAGGGCCCGGAGGCGGAAGGTGTCGTACCAGTACCGCCCGTAGAGATCGAAGGCGTCCCGCGTCGAGAGGCGGACGCGCTCGTCGTCGACGTCGAGCCCGAGCACGCGCGCCTGGTTCGCGGCGACGGTCGCGCGGACGCCGTCCATCCTCCGGTGCACGATCCCCGCCAACATTGCGAACGCCCGGCGCCCGACCGACTCGGGGAGGGACATCGCAGCCGCCTCCGCGCCGCGGTACGCCCAGTAGGCGGCGGTCTGTTTCGCGGTCTCGTCGCGGCTCACAGCCGCTCCTCCTTCGCGACCTGGCTGGCGCGCACGCCGGCCGCCAGCAGCATCAGGCCGGCCACCACCCAGATCGCCCACGCCGTCCAGTCCAGCAGGAGCGCCGCCGACACGAGCCCATACCGAAGGACCGGCGTGACGACGCCCTCCTCGATCCCGTAGCCCAGCGATCCGCCCTTGGCGCGGATGTAGGAGGCCACGAACCCCGCGGCGAGCGCGACGAGCGCGGCGGCCGCGATGGCGGGCTGGCTCGTCCGCGTCGTCCAGGCCAACGCGCCGAGGATGCAGCCGTCGAACGCCCGGTCCGCGAACGAGAGGACGACCCGCGCGCGCCGGTCTCCGGGCTGCAGCAGGACGCCGGCGGCGACCAGACAGACGCCCGCGCCGAGCGCAGCCCACCCCGCGAGCTCGCGTTCGCGCTCGATCAACTGCCAGCTCGCGAGCCCGATCCCGAGCGCGGCGAGCAGGCACAGGAGGGGCACCGCCGCGCGCTCCCCCGCCTGTTCGCGCACGCTCACGTCCGCCACCCGGGCGAGCCTATCACCGGCCGAATCGCGTCCCGGGGCCCGCGGTAGGATGCCCGGACGTTCCCCCCGATACCGCGCAAGGAGGCCGATGAAGACCTACGACGCCAACGACATCCGCAACGTCCTCCTGGTCGGCCACGGCGGGGCCGGGAAGACCACGCTGCTCGAGGCGATGTTGTTCGCATCGGGCGCCGTGACCCGGATGGGCACGGTCGAGGACGGCAACACCGTGAGCGACTTCGAGCCCGAGGAGACCAAGAAGGGCATCAGCGTCTCGCTCGCGATGGCCCCGGTCGAGTGGGCCGGCGTGAAGATCAACGTCCTGGACGCGCCGGGCTACGCGGACTTCGTCGGCGACGTTCGCTCGGCCATCAAGGCGGTCGACGCCGTGCTCCTCGTCGTCTCGGCGGTGGACGGGGTCGAGGTGCAGACGGAGGTGGCCTGGGAGCTGGCGGTGGAGGCCGGACTGCCTCGCGCGATCCTGATCAACAAGCTCGACCGGGAACGCGCGTCGTTCGAGCGGACGCTCGACCAGCTGGTGCAGTCGTTCGGCACGCAGGTCGCGCCGCTGGAGCTCCCGTTGGGCGAGGAGCACGACTTCGAGGGCGTCGCCGACCTGCTCGCGAGGAAGGCCTACCGCTACGGCGCCGGTCCCAACGCGACCGAGGGCGATTGGCCGGACGACATCTCCGGCAAGGCCGACCCGTTCCGGGAGAAGCTGATGGAGGCGGTCGCCGAGTCGGACGACAACCTTATCGAGAAGTACCTGGAGGAGGGAGAGCTCTCCGAGGACGAGGTCATCCACGGCGTGAAGCGGGGCTTCGCGGAGGCAAGGATCGCGCCGGTCCTCTGCGCCGCGGCGGCCCGGCCCATCGGCGTGGACCGCATCCTCCAGTTCATCGCCGACGAGTTCCCCTCGCCGTCGGACCGCGGCGCCGTGACCGTGGCGACCAAGTCGGGCGAGGAGAAGGAGCGCGCGTGCGATCCGAGCCAGCCGCTCACCGCCTACGTCTTCAAGACGGTGTCGGACCCCTACGTCGGTCACATCACGATGTTCCGAGTGTTCTCGGGCAGGGTCCGCCCCGACGCCCCCGTCTTCAACGCCTCCAAGGGGTCGGAGGAGCGGATCGGCCAGCTGTTCGCGCTGCGGGGGAAGGAGCACGACTCCGTCTCCGAGGTGCCGGCGGGTGACATCGGCGCCGTCGCCAAGCTGAACCACACGACCACGGGCGACACGTTCTCCACCAAGGACGACCCGGTCACGGTCACGCCGGCCCGGATGCCCGAACCGCTGCTCGCCTTCGCCATCAACCCGCGAACCAAGGGCGACGAGGAGAAGCTCTCGACCGCGCTCTCGCGCCTGCGCGAGGAGGATCCGACGCTCCGGATCGAGCGCTCCGACGAGACGCACGAGACCGTCATGTACGGGATGGGTGAGGCCCATCTCGACGTGCAGATCGAGCGCATGAAGCGCAAGTTCGGCGTCGAGGTGCTCACGGCGCCGGCGCGGATCGCCTATCGGGAGACGGTCCGCGGGCCCGGCAAGGGCGTGGGCCGCCACGTGAAACAGACGGGCGGCCACGGTCAGTACGCGATCTGCAACGTCGAGGTCGAGCCGCTGCCCCGCGGCGGTGGGTTCGAGTTCGTCGACAAGATCTTCGGCGGCGCGATCCCCAACCAGTTCATCGGCTCGGTCGAGAAGGGCGTCGTCAAGACGATGCAGCAGGGCGTGATGAGCGGGAATCGCATGGTCGACATCCGGTGCACGCTCGTCGACGGCAAGTTCCACACGGTCGACTCGTCGGACATGGCGTTCCAGCTGGCGGGGTCGCTGGCGCTGAAAGAAGCGTCCGCCGCCGCCGGCGTGGTGCTGCTCGAGCCGATCGTGGAGGTCGAGGTCGTGGTCCCCGACTCCCATACCGGCGACATCATGGGCGACCTGAACTCCAAGCGCGCCAAGATCCAGGGGATGGAGTCGGCGGGCGCCGGCAAACAGCGGGTGAAGGCGCTCGTGCCGCAGGCCGAGGTCGCTCGCTACTCGATCGACCTCCGGTCGATGACCGGCGGGCGCGCCGCCTTCTCGATGCACTTCTCGCACTACGAGGAGGTCCCCACGCACCTCGCCGAGAAGATCATCGCCGAGGCCCAGCGCGAGCGGGAAGAGGCGCACAAGCGGTAGCGCCGCCCAGCGCTACCCGAGCACCTCGCCCAGGAACTCCAGCACGATCCGGTTGAACTCCGCCGGTTTCCGCATGTTCACGACGTGGTCGACGTCGGGGATCTGCACCACGCGGGCCTCGGGGATGCGCTCGGCGAGGAGGCGGCAGATCCGCTCCGTCCACGGCGGGTCGTGGTCGGCCGGGAGCACGAGCGTCGGGGCCGCCACCTCCTCGAGCCGGCCGACCGCGGGAGGGTCGAGCTCCCGCCGCGCGCTCTCGTCCATCGTGAGCTCGTGCAGGTTGTCGAACGCGATCCGGCGGATCCGCTCCCCGGCGGGATCGTCGCTCCCGAGCTGCGCCCACATCGTCCGCAGCCGGAGGTCCTCGGCCCGCTCAAGCTCACCCGCCGCGACGGCCGCATCGATGGGTGCCTGGTGCTCCGCGTCCCAGGCCTCCTCCTCCGGGGTCCCCTCGTCCAGGCCGCTCACTCCCGGCGCCACCAGCACCAGGGCCGTGACCCGCTCCGGGTGCGCCAGCGCGGCGTCGAGCGCCGTCTCGCCGCCCATCGAGCACCCGATCAGCGCGGCCCGGTCGACGCCGGCCGCATCCATCACCGCGAGGAGGTCCTCGACGTGCGAGTACACGCGTCCCGGCTCGGGGCGGCTCGAGCGCCCGTACCCCCGGGCGTCGTAGCGCATCACGCGGTGCGTCCTGGAGAACACGCCGAACTGGTCGTCCCAGGTCCGCCGGTCCCAGAGCCCCGGGTGCAGGAACACGACGGCGTGCCCCTCCCCCGCCGCCTCGTACTCGAGCGCGGCGCCGTTCGTCTCCGCGATGCCGATCTCCATGTGGGTCACGTCCGTCACATCCGGAAGGTGAGGAAGTCCAGCACCAGGCGGTTGAACTTCTCCGGCTTTCGAACGTTGACGAGGAGGTCGGCGTCGGCGATCACCCGCTTCTGGGCGCCGGGGATCGCCGCCGCGACGAGGTCGGCGATCGCGTGCACCTCCCTCAGGTCCTTGTCGCCCACGACGACGAGCGTCGCGGCCTGCAGGTCGCCGAGGCGAGGGATGGCGGGAGGCGGGTCCTCCGTGAGCAGGTCGTCGATCCGCAGGACGTCCGCGTTGTCCATCGCGATGTCCCGGACCTGCACGTTGGTCGACGGGTCGCCGGCCGACAGCGGGGCCCAGATCGCGAGCTCGATCTCCATCGCCCGACGCACGTCCCCCGCGCGGACCAGGTGGTCCACCTCCTCCACGAGCGCCTCGAGCCCCGGGTCCTGCCAGTCGTAGCCCGAGAGGCCGGGCGCGACGGGGACGATCGCATCGACCGTCTCGGGATATTCGAGGGCGAAGTCGATCGCCAGCCTCCCGCCGCTGCCGCAGCCGACCACGGCGCAGCGCTCGACCTCGAGGTGTCCCAGCAACGAGCGGAGGTCGCGCAGGTCCGAGTACGTGAGCAGCGGCGGGTCGGATCGGCCGTAGCCGCGCAGGTCGTACCGGATCGTGTCGTGGTGCCGGGCGAACTCGTCGAACTGCTCGTCCCAGATCCGCGCGTCCCAGAAGCCGGGGTGCACGAGGACGACCGGGAAGCCCTCGCCTCGCCGCTCGAACCAGATCCGGCCGCCCTCGACCTCCACGTATCCGTCGGTCACGGTCATCCCCCGTCGAATCGCGGCCGGAGCTTCGCGTACGACTCCTGGAGGAGCTCCGGCAGCACGCGCGTCTGCCCGACGACGGGCATGAAGTTCGTGTCGCCTCCCCAACGGGGGACGACGTGCCAGTGCAGGTGCTCGGGGATGCCCGCCCCGGCGGCGCGGCCGAGGTTCAGCCCGACGTTGAACCCGTGGGGCTCGGCCGTCTCGCGCAACGCGCGCAGCGAACGACGGAGCATCCGATCGATCGCGGCCTGCTCGTCGTCGCGGAGGTCCTCCGGGTCGCCCGAGTGCCGGACCGGGAGGATCAGCAGGTGCCCCGGGTTGTACGGATACTTCGCGAGCGTCACGAACGCGAAGTCGTCGCGGGCGAGGACCCGGTCACCGTCCGCGTCCCCGCCCACCAGGAGCGCGCAGAAGACGCAGCCGGCCGGCTCACCGTCGCGAGCGGACTCGATGTACTCCATCCGCCAGGGCGACCAGAGCCGGTCCACGCTCAGGCCCCGAAACGGGACTGCGTGAGCCGTCGCGAGGCGGCCTCCTCGACGAGCGCGGCGACGAAGTCGTGGAACGCCACGCCCTTGGTCTCGGTGCCCCCGCGGTCGCGCACCGTGAGCTCGCCGGACTCGACCTCTCGATCGCCGATCACCAGCACGTACGGGGCCCGGGCCAGCTGCGCGGCGCGCACCTTCTTGCCCACGGTCTCGTTCGACCCGTCGACCTCCGGCCGCAGCCCCGCCGCTCGGAGCCGCTCGGCCAGCGCGACCGCGTGGTCGGCGTGGCGGTCGGCGACGGGAACCAGCCGAACCTGCTCCGGCGACAGCCACAACGGGAATGCGCCCGCGTAGTGCTCGATCAGGACGGCGCTGAAGCGCTCGACGGACCCGAGGATCGCGCGGTGGATCATGACGGGACGATGGCGCTCGTTGTCCTCGCCGACATACTCCATCTCGAACCGTTCGGGAAGACCGAAGTCGCACTGGACCGTCGTCAGCTGCCACCGTCGTCCGATGGCGTCCCGGAAGTGGAAGTCCACCTTGGGTCCGTAGAAATTCCCCTCGCCCTCCGCGAGCTGATGCTCGAGGCCGCTGCGCCCCAGCGCGGTCCGGAGCGCAGCGGTCGCTCGCTCCGCCATCTCGGGCGTGACGATCGTCTCGCCGGGCAGGGTCGACAGCGTCACGAGCGGGTCCGAGAACCCGAACGTGCGATGGATCTCCAGCGTCAGCTCGAACACCTTCAGAATCTCGTCGACGAGCTGGTCCTCGCGGCAGATGATGTGGGAGTCGTCCTGGGTGAAGCCGCGCGCGCGGAGCAGGCCGTGCACGACGCCGGGCCGCTCGTAGCGGTAGACGCTCCCGAGCTCGGACAGCCGCATCGGCAGCTCGCGGTACGAGCGGATCCGCGACTTGTACACCAGCACATGGAAGGGGCAGTTCATCGGCTTGACGAAGTACGCGGGGTCGCCCTCGTGCCGCATCTCCGGATACATCAGCTCGGCGTACTTCGTCGTGTGACCCGAGGTGTCCCACAGCTCGCGTCGGGCGAGGTTCGGCGTCGACACGAGGTCGTAGCCGCGCTCGAGGTGGAGGTCCCGCACGTAGTCCTCGAGCTGCTTGCGGAACCGGCCGCCCTTGGGATGCCACACGGCCAGGCCCGGGCCGAGCTCCTCGGGGAACGAGAAGAGGTCGAGCTCGCGCCCGAGACGCCGGTGATCGCGCTTCTCGGCCTCCTCGCGCCGGACGAGGTACGCGTCGAGCTCGTCCTGGGTCGCCCACGCGGTGCCGTAGACCCGCTGGAGCACGGGCCGGCGTTCGTCGCCGCGCCAATAGGCGCCGGCCAGCCGGAGAAGCCGGAAGGCACCCAGCCGTCCGGTCGAGGGGACGTGGGGCCCGAGGCAGAGATCCGACCACCCGTCGTTCCGGTACGCGGTGACGGTGTCGCCGGAGGCAACCTCACCCTCCTCGAGGGTCTCGATGATCTCCTTCTTATAGGGCTGATCCGCGAAGCGCTCCAGCGCCTCGGCGCGCGAGAGCTCCTCGCGCACGAACGGCTGGTCGGCCGCGACGATCTCGCGCATCCGGTCCTCGACCTTGGCGAGGTCCGATTCCGAGATCGAGACCGGCAGCTCGAGGTCGTAGTAGAAGCCGTCCTCCACCGCGGGGCCGATCGCGTACCGGGCGCCGGGCCACAGGTCGCACACGGCCTGCGCCAGCACGTGCGCGGTGGAATGCCGGAGGACTCGCAGGCCCTCGTCCTCGGAGGCGAGGACGGGCTCCGCGCGGCCGTCCCGGGGCGGGACCCTCGACAGGTCGACGAGCTCGTCCTCGAAGCGCGCCACGATCGCGTCCGGCGGTAGGACGGCGCCGAGCGGCTCTCCCTCCGGGAGCTCGGTCGATCGGCCGTCGCGAAGCTCGATCCTGGGCATCGAACGGCCATGATATCGGCCGCCCGCGCGCTACTCGTACGCGATGGCTTCGAGGACGTTGAGCTTGGCGGCGCGCCTGGCCGGACCGATCGCGAAGACGACGCCCATCACCGCCGCGAACACCACGTAGATGACGAGCTGACCTCCTGGGATCCCGAGCTCGGTGAACCCCTCGGATGCCAGCGCCTGCTGCAGCGCCCAGCCGAAGAGGATCCCGATCACCACCCCGAAGAGGGCGCCCATCACCGAGATGATCACCGCCTCCCAGCGCACCATCGAACGCGCCTGCCGCCGCGTGAGCCCGACGGCGCGAAGGAGCCCGAGCTCGCGCGTTCGCTCGTAGATCGACAGGTACAGCGTGTTCATGACGCCGAAGAGCGCGATGACGACCGCGAACAGGAGCAGGGCCGACACCAGGTTGAGCACCTGGTTGATGAACGTCGCGTACATGTCGCGGAACGAGGCCTGATCCTGCACCTCGATGTTCGGGTAGGCCGCGAGCGCATCCTCGAGGTCGGACTGCACCGTGGCCACGCTCGCGCCCTCCTCCACCTTGATCAGCACGAAGACGTCGAGCTCTTGCGCGACGTTCTCGTCGTAGGTCTCGAGCGACGTGGTGTAGTCGCCGATCAACCCGTTCTCCGAGTAGAGCGCGACGACCTCGAGGTCGACCTCACCGGTCGCGGGCCACTCCACCGCGATCGTGTCGCCGATCGTCCACCCGTTGTCGGCGGCCGTTTCCTCGAAGACCGCGATCGTGCGAGGCTGCTCCAGATCGGCGATGGAGCCCCCGACGACGCCCACCTCCGAGACGGCTCCGAACGTGGCCGGATCCAATCCCGTCATGAACGCGGTGCCGTCGTTGATGTGCACCTCGCCCTGCCGGACCTGCGACACGGTCTGCACCCCCGGGACCGCCCTCATCTCCTCGGCGGCCGCCGTGCTGAACCCGCTGAACGTCGGCGAGGTCAGGATGAAGTCGGCCTTCAGGGTGCGCTCGAGGATCGCCGTGGTCGACGCCTTGGCCGACGCTCCGAACACGGCGACGAACACGACCAGCCCGAGCCCGATCATGAGCGCCGAGGCGGTCGCCGCCGTCCTGCGCGGGTTGCGCATCGAGTTCTCCCGGCCGAGCTTTCCCGGCACCCCGGTGCGACGGATCGGCGAGCCGAGCGCCGCCGCGACCGGCCGCGCGATCAGCGGTGTGAGCGCGGCGACGCCGATGAACGTGAACGCGACGCCCAGTCCGACGAGCTGCAGCGCGTTCGAGGTCGCTCCGAACAGGCCGTACAGGAGCGGGATCACTCCGAGCGCCAGGAGGATCGTGCCCACCACGATGCGGAAGCGCAGCGAGCGGCCGGGGCGATCCTGGGCCTCGCGGAGGGCCTCGATCGGCGCGACCCGAGCCGCACGTCGCGCCGGAACGATCGCCGCGATCATCGTGACGACCGTCCCGACGACGATCGACACGATGAACGTCCGGGCCAGGATCACGGTGCCCGAGGCCGGAATGTCGAACCCGGTCGCGTTGAGTGCCGCCTTCAGCAGGATCGCGATGCCGATCCCCACGATCACGCCGAGCACCGAGGCCACGACGCCCACCACGAACGCCTCTACGACGACGGAGGTCATCACCTGCCGGCCGCTCGCCCCGAGCGCGCGGAACAGCGCGAGCTCGCGCGTTCGCTGAGCGACGATGATCGCGAACGTGTTGAAGATGATGAACGCGCCGACGAACAGGGCGACGAACGCGAACACCAGAAACGCCGTCCGCAGGAAGCCGAGGCCCGTGCTGATCTGGTCCTGGGCCTCCGCCGTCACCGTCGCGGCCGTCACCGCCTCGACACCCTCCGGCAGCGCCTCGGCGACCCGCCGCTGGAGCTCCACGCCGGTCGCGCCCTCCTCCGCAACCACGGATACGGAGTCGAGCTCGCCCTCGCGTCCGAGCACCTGCTGGGCGGTCGGCAGGTCGAACAGCGCCCAGGTGGCACCGAAGAGGCTGTCCTCCTCGCCGTACCCCGCGACGCCGACGACGTCGAACTCGCCCGGCGGGCCCTCGAACAGGATCTCGACGCGGTCTCCGACCTGGATGTCGTGTGCCTCCGCGGTGGCGGCGTCGATCACGACCTGGTCGGGGCCCTGCGGCGGCGATCCGCCCGGCTTGAGCGTGAAGCCGTTGAGGTCGTTCCACGAGGAGGCGGCCGTCGGCGGCCCGAACGTTCCGATGACCTTGCCGGTCTCCGGGTCCACGATCTGCGCGTAGCCCAGCACGTCCCCGACCGCCTGCGCCACGCCGGGGACGGCCGCGACGTCGTCGAGCACCGACTCGGGCATCGGATCGCGCTCCTCGAGACTGCTCGTCTGAGCGGTGAACGCGTTCTCGCTGCGCACGAGCACGTCGATCGACGAGTACCCGGTGTCGACCAGGTCGTTGAACGCGCTCGTCATCGTGTCGGTCAGCACGAAGGTGCCCGCCATGAAGCCCACGCCCAGGACGACGGACAGGCCGGTGAGGAGCAGCCGGACCTTCCTCGCCAGGAGGCTGCGGATCGCGGCCCGGAACACCTAGCCCTCCAGGGACTTCAGTCGGTCGAGGACCCGGTCCGCCGTGGGGTCGAGCATCTCGTCGACGATCCGCCCGTCCGCCAAGAACACGATCCGGTCCGCGAACGACGCGGCGGTCGCGTCGTGCGTGACCATCACGATGGTCTGTCCGTGCTCCTTGACGGCGCTCCGGAGGAACTCGAGCAGCTCGTGGCTGGACTTCGAATCGAGGTTGCCGGTGGGCTCGTCCGCGTAGACGATCTCCGGCCGGCTGACGAGCGCCCGGGCGCCGGCGACGCGCTGCTGTTGCCCCCCGGACAGCTCGCTCGGCCGGTGGCCGAGCCGGTCACGGAGCCCGACCGTGTCCACGACCTCGTCGAACCACGTCCGGTCGGGCTTCTCGCCGGCGATGTCGAGCGGGAGCGTGATGTTCTCGCTCGCCGTGAGCGTCGGGATCAGGTTGAACGTCTGGAAGATGAAGCCGACCTTCTCTCGGCGCAGCAGGGTGAGCGCCTTCTCGGAGAGCATCGTGAGGTCGACGTCGCCGATGAACACGCGGCCGGAGGTCGGCGTGTCGAGGCCTGCCATGCAGTGCAGCAGGGTCGACTTACCGGACCCCGAGGGGCCCATGATCGCCGAGAACCGGCCGCGTTCGAAGGCCACCGAGACGCCGTCCAGCGCACGGACGGCAGCGTCACCGTGGCCGTAGATCTTGCTGAGCTCGACGGCCCTGGCGGCCGCCTGGGTGGTCGCGGCGATCGCCGCAGGCTCCATGGTCGCGGACATTCCCAAGCTCCTCGTGCCGTGACCCGTCACCCTACCGAACGCCCCTGCCCCCTCGATCCCGACCCGCGCAAGACGGCGCGAGCACCGAGGCCGATCGTGGGCGCGGCAGGTATTGAACCTGCGACCTCTCGCGTGTGAGGCGAGCGCTCTCCCGCTGAGCTACGCGCCCGGGGGTGGAAGGGTAGCACCGGCCTCAGCCGGACCCGGCGCTGAGCGGGGGCACGAGATAAGGAGACGGCGGCGCGTGCCCGCGTCGCGCCGCCGTCCATCGCCGAGCCTCGCAGCCCGGACGTCGGCCGAAAGTGTGGCACCTGCATGCGCTCGGGCGCAAGTCCCATTTCCCGAGGTCGCGGGCCCGAGCGGGGCCCTCGGCGCCTCGGGGGCCGCGGGTGGGAGCGTTACCCCGCGACCGGGTGCAACTCGTCCAGACGCTTCTCGATCCGCCGCAGGGCCGCCCGCATCTCCTCGTCCCCGTCCTTGGATTCCGCGCTGCCCTTGTGGATCAGGACGGCCGCGAAGACGACGAACGAGAACAGCTGCAGGAACTCCGATTGCCAGTTCTCCAGGGTGGACTGACCGAACTGCACCACGTACTCGGAGACCTCGGTCGGCTCGCCGTGCTCCCGCTGGTTCTGCACGTAGACACCCCACTCGGCGATCCCGTGGGCGATCCAAGTCACGAGGAAGAGGCCGCAAAACGCGAGGCTGAGGCCGAAGTTGGCCCAGATCCTCTTGACGTGCTGCTGACGGATGCTGCGGATCAGAAGTCCGACGAGGGTGCCCGAGACGGCCGCGAGCGTCACCACGGTCACCCACACGACGATCGTCTCCATCTCGGTCACCTCCGGGGATTCGACGAGTGCACGCGTACCCGCAGGTCACGGCGTGGAAACGACGGCACGGGAGCCTCGGGCGACCCCGGGGACATTCCTGCCGGCTACGATCGGCGCGATGGAGCTCCGCGACCTCGCGACCCAGGCCGACACGAGGATCCTGCTCGTCGTGCTCGACGGCCTCGGGGGGATGGCCGACGCCGAGCATGACACCGAGCTGGAGGACGCCGATACCCCCAACCTGGACCGGCTCGCGGCCGAGGGCGTCACCGGGCTGCTCGATCCCGTGGGGCCGGGGATCACGCCGGGGTCCGGCCCCGGCCATCTCGCGCTGTTCGGGTACGACCCGCTCGAGCATCTGCTCGGCCGAGGTGCTCTCTCCGCGGCCGGACTCGGGGTCGAGCTGCGGCCCGGCGACGTGGCCGCCCGAGGCAACCTCTGCACGATCGACGCCCACGGCAACGTCGTCGACCGCCGAGCCGGGCGCCCGGCGGACGACGTTGCGTCGCGCGTGGTCGAGCGGCTCGCGTCCG
>JBOGVL010000038.1:0-13081 GCA_050692535.1 Actinomycetota bacterium
AGCTCGGCGACCTCGACCGCGGGCTTGGCGCGCCGACCGACCTCCTCGAGCCGCTCGAACAGGGTGCGAAACTCCAGCGACGTGAACAGCCGCCGGACCGCCTCGACGTCCCACTCCCCCATGACGCAGTCTTCGGGACGGACGTCGAGATCGACGCCGAGATTCAGCTCCGCCAGCTCCTTGTTGAGCGCCAGCTGCTCGCCCGCCGCCTCGATCGAGTCCCTGAGCTTCCCCTTCAGCTCGCCCGTACGGCCGAGCAGCTCCTCGACCGAGCCGAAGTCCTGCACGAGCTTGGACGCCGTCTTCTCCCCGACGCCGGGGATGCCGGGGATGTTGTCCGAGGCGTCGCCCTTCAGCGCCACGTAGTCGAGGTACTTCTCGGGCGGCAGGCCGAAACGCTGCGTCACGGCCTCGACGTCGTATCGCCGGATGTCGGAGATGCCTTTCACGTTGAACATCACCGTGATCCCCGGCCGGACGAGCTGGAAGAAGTCGCGGTCGGCGGTCACGATCACCACCTCGATGCCATCCCCGAGGGCTCGGACGGCTAGCGTGGCGATCGCGTCGTCGGCCTCGTGGTCCTCGACGCCGATCACGGGGATCCGCAGGGTCTCGAGGACCTCGACGATGAGCCCGAGCTGTTGTCGGAACTCGTCGGGCGTCTCGCGCCGGCCGGCCTTGTACTCGGCGTACTTCTCGAGTCGGACGGTTGGTTTGCCGACGTCGAACGCGACGGCGATCAGGTCCGGCTTCTCCTCGGACAGGAGTTTGATGAGCATCGAGGTGAACCCGTACACGGCGTTGGTGATCTGCCCCGTGGTGGTGGCCAGACTCGGCGGTAGCGCGAAGAACGCGCGGTAGCTCAGGCTGTGACCGTCGAGCAGGAACAGACGCTTGGGCGGATCGCTCGCGCGAGGGGTCACGTCGGCTGATCCTAACGCGATCCACCGACGCTCCTTCGCGACCCGATCGAGTCGCACACGCGCGGGGCGACGATGAACGAACGAGTTCTCGTTTGTCACTCTTTCTTCATCGATGCGACGGCATGCGCTACCAGCGACGTCGCCTCGTCGCTGTTGCGGCGCAAAGCGCCGAACGCGTTGACACACTCAGTGGCCCTGGGTATTGTCCGCTCCGGTCCCGAGCGGTCGCTGGGACCGGAAGGCGGGGAGCACCTCCCGACGGAGACCCACCGAGGGGCGCAAGCCCGGAGGTTGGGACACCGACAAGGGGGCCGCACCGGCCGACCGGGAGTCCGGGTCGCTCGGGGCCACCTTTTGACGGGTCGAGGAACCGAGTAGACAACGCTCGCGTATGGGGAAGGCGTGAGCGGCTCCAAAGGTTCCTCGACCCGTCGATACTTTCGAGCGCCGCGACTCCTCTCAGTCGGCCGCGATCACGATCACGCCCTTCATTCCGCGATCCAGGTGCAGCGCGCAGTAGAGCTGGTAACGCCCGGGCGTCAGCCGGCTGGCGATGTCTTCGATCGTTCGCCGTGCGCCCGGGGCGACGTCGTTGGAGAACCCGAGGGCGGGGATCGTCACGTTGTGGCGGTTCCGTCCGGCGTTGTTGACGACCAGGTCCCGCCCCGGCGTGATCGGCAGGGTCGGGTGGGCGTCGTGGAAGTGGTAGTCGATCGCCGTGACCACGTACGGCTCGGGATCGCTCCACAACAACCTCGCCGCGAGGACGACGAGCAGCCCCAGAGCGGCCACGAGCACGATCACGCGGGTGGTCGTCGAACGCACGGTCACGGGGGCTAGAGGACCTTGGCCAGGAACTCGCGGAGCCGATCGGAGGCGGGGTTGCGATACATCTCCCTGGGCTCCCCCTCCTCGACCACCACGCCCTCGTCGATGAAGATCATTCGAGTCCCGACCTCCCGTGCGAACCCCATCTCGTGCGTGACCACCATCATCGTCATCCCATCGCCGGCCAGCCGGATCATCACCTCGAGGACCTCGCCCACGAGCTCGGGGTCCAGGGCCGAGGTCACCTCGTCGAACAGCATGAGCTTCGGTCGCATCGCGAGCGCCCGCGCGATCGCCACCCGCTGCTGTTGACCGCCCGACAGCTGCCCGGGATGAGCGTTGGCCTTGTGCCCCATTCCGACGCGAGTCAGCTGCTCCCAGGCCCGCTCCTTGGCCTCGTCGCCGGACAGCTTCAGGACCCGCTCGAGGGCGACGGTGATGTTCCGCATCGCCGTCATGTGCGGGAACAGGTTGAAGGCTTGGAAGACCAGCCCGATGTGGGTCCGGACCTCGTTCAGGTCGGCCCGGATGTCGGTGATCTCCCGGCCCTCGAACCAGACCTTCCCCTGCGTGGGGGACTCGAGCATGTTCACGCACCGAAGGAGGGTTGACTTCCCGGACCCGGAGGGGCCGATCACGACCAGCACGTCGCGCTGGCGCAAGGACAGATCGACCCCCTTGAGCACGTGAAGGTTGCCAAACCACTTGTGGATCCCCTCGAGCTTGACCAGGTGATCCCCATCCGGAGGCGGGGCGCTCACATACCCGCTCCCGCGATACCGACGAGGCCGCTCCGCAGTCGCTTCTCGGCCGCGTTCACGAGGCGGATGAGCGGCAGCGTCACCACGAGGTACGCGATCGCCGCCACCGTGAAGAAGGTGGCATTGAACGTGGCCGCCTGCCCCTCACGCGCCAGCGTGAAGATGTCGTAGTCCTTCGCCACCAGACCGAGAACGGACACGAGTGCCGTGTCTTTGATCAGGATCACGAACTCGTTCATGAGGGGCGGGATCACCCGGCGCACTGCCTGCGGGACGATCGCATACCGCATGGCCTGAAAGTAGCTCATGCCAAGCGACCGAGCCGCCTCGATCTGCCCTCGCTCGATCGACTGGATCCCGGCGCGGAATACCTCGGCCGCGTACGCACCGGTGTTCAGGGCGAAGATGATGATCGCTACCACGAACGTCGAGAGACGGATCCCGAAGCCCAAGGGCAGCAGGAAGTAGCCCGTCACCAGCTGCCAGATCAGCGGTGTTCCTCGGAAGAAGTTGATATAGATCCGAGCGGGGGCACGAACCGCTCGGCTGTGCGAGAGCGCCAGCACACCGAGGACGAGTCCGATGATGATCCCGCCGAGCTCGCCGGCGAACGCGAGGATCAGCGTGTTCTTCGCAGCACGAATGAAGGCTTCGCCGTATCCCTCGAGATCCGCGAAGTTCAGGAAGTGCTTCGCAAACAGGCCCGGGCTCGTCGAGCGAAACCAGAGGAACGCAAAGGCCAGGAGGATCCCCTGGGCCCCGAGGACGGCGCCGGTGATGGCTTGCTCCCGCCGGCGCCTCGTGTCCATTCGTCGATACGTGAGCAGGCCGAGCGCGAATGCGCCGGTTCCCACCCCGATCCCCACGTACAGCGATCCGGTGGTGACCGGATCGGTCAGCGCCTCGACGATGTTGCACACTCCGATGGCCCCGTTGTCGTCGGGCGAGATGCTCGCGTCGACGCACGCCTGTGTGAGCCTTCGATCCGACAGCGCGTAGTTGATCTGAGAGATCAGAACCCCGCCGATCACGACCACGAGCGAAGCGATCCCGAGCGCCATGATCGTCGCGGGGAGTGGCGCGGTTGGGCCACGGACGTCCGGCGCGACCTCGCGGTCCATCGGCCGAGCATCGGTCACAGCCATGGGTCACCTCCATCAAGCACGAGGGGTCCGCGCACTCGTGCGCAGACCCCTCGCGACCCCGATGTCTGGGTCAGGCCGTCGGCTGGAACTCCGGCGGGACCTCGACCCCGGGGAAATACGTCAGCAGGATGTCCGCGTACGTCCCGTCCGCGACCACTTCGGCGAAGGCTGCGTTCATCGCCTCGCGGAGCGCGGGGTTGGACGGGGAGAACGCGAATCCGTACTTCTCGTTCGTGTCGATCGCCTGGACGACCACCAAGTCCGGCAGGGTCTTCACGATCTCGGCGGAGGCCGGCTCGTCGTTGATGATCCCCTGCACGTTGCCCGCCTCGAGGTCCCGGAACATGTCCGTCGCGGACTGGAAGGTCTTGAGCTCGACCCCCTGGGGGACGAGGTTCTCCTCGGCCCAGAGCTTGCCGGTCGTTCCCTTCTGCACGGCGACGACGTCACCGTCGCCGAGCTGGTCGGCCGCGGTGATGTCGGGCGTCTGTGCCGTGTTCACGGTCAGCGACTGGCGCGAGTTGTAGTAGGGCACGGAGAAGTCGACGATCTCCTCTCGCTCCTCGGTGATCGTGGCGGCCGCGGCGACCATGTCGAACTGGTCGACCGCGAGCGCCGTGAAGACCGTGTCGAAGTCCGCACGGACCCACTCGACCTCCAGACCGATCCGTCCCGCGACCTCCTCGACGAGATCGATGTCGAAGCCGACCTCGTCCCCGTCGACGACGGACTCGAACGGTGGGTAATCGAGGCAGTTGCCGACCTGCAGAACCCCTTCCTCCAGCGTCGTGAACGTGGGAGCGGCGGTCTCACCCGTCGCACCCGTGGCGGTGGGTCCCGTGCCGGTGGCGCCGGTCTCCCCCCCGCCGTCATCCTCGTTGCTCGCGCACGCGGCGGCTGTCAGCACGAACAGCGCTACGACCGCGGCGAAGATGATGCGGAATCTCCTCAAGGCCCCCTCCTCTGTCCGATCCCGGCTGCAGCCGGGGGCTGGGCTCCATATCCTGACCCAACCCCGAATCCCGCTCAACTCGATTGCGTTCCGGTCAGGTTGTACGGCACGCCGGGCCCGGGGGGCTTGGTCATCCCCCGGGGGATTCGATCTGAAGCCAGCGACCGCCGCTCAGGCGGAACACGTGCAGGTATGACTTCGGATCGGTGAGCTCACCGTCGGCTACGACGTAGGGACCCCCCAGGCCGTCGACCGTCGACTGGCCCGCGATCCAGGACGTCAGACCCGATCCGGTCGGGCCGGCGTCGCGGAGCCCACGGGCCAGCAGATGGGCCGCGTCCCACGCCTCGACGGCATACGGACCGGGCGGCGAACCGTACTCGGACTGGTAGTCCTGGATGAATCGCTGCGCTGCCAGGTCGAGCGACGTCGACACGTCGGCGCACGAGCAGATCGACACCGCACCTTCGGCCGTCGCGCCCGCCAGGGCGAGGAAGCGCGGGTCCCGCAGCATCGGACCGCCCGCGACGACCGGGGCCGGCGGTGCCGCCGACGCCAGCGCGATCGCGAGCTCCGCCCCCCCGATCGCGTCGCCCGGCCAGACGGCGACGCCGCAGCCGGCATCCTCGACGGCACCGGGCCCCTCCACGTCCGCAACCTCGAGATCCTTGGGCAGCGAGCCGCGGGCGGTCCTGGCGAAGGTCGTTCCGTCGGGCTCGGCGGACACCATGCAGACCCCGCTTCGGGCGCGCCGCAGCGACGACACGGTTTCCGTCAGCTCCCGAGCCTGCGCATCCACGGGCGCGACGAGCCGCAACCACGTGCCCGCCGCGGCCGCCCCCACGGACCCGCGAGCCGACAGGCTCACCAGCGGGACATCGGCCGCCGAGAGTGCCGCCACCAGCTCGGCCTGGCCGGCCAACTCCGGGGCGGCGATCGCCGCCACGTAGGCCGGATTCCCCGCGACCTGCGCGGCGATCTCGTCGGCGGTCGCCGGTACACCCTGCGTGTCGAACGACACCACCTCGACGTCGAGCGGCGACTCCTCGCTGAATGAGGCCGTCGCGAACGCCAGGCGGACCGCCTGCAGCACCGGGAGGGTGCGATCGATCGAACCTTCGGAGGACAGGTCCTGGATGAACGCCACGGCGACCTCGGCGGGGGGTGAGGGAGACGATGGCGGGGTCGCGGAGGGCGGCGGCCCCGGAGATGCGGGGGCCGCCGTCTCGCACGCCGCGAGGAGCGAACCGAGTAGGACGGCGAGTATGGCGCGTCTCGTGGTGCGGCTCCTTCGGGTTGCGACGGGCACGCGAGTCTACGGGCGCCTGGACTGGCCATCTGGTCTCACAAGCGTGTCCGTACCTCCGTATACGGTTCCTCACACCCACTGGGGAGGACTGCCGCACTCACAACTACCTGCTTGGGGTCTATCTCGGTGACGGCCACATCTCCCCGTCACCGGCGCACATACCACCTGCGCCTCCTTTAGGGCCAGCGCTATCCGCAGCTCATCACGCTCTGGTCCAGATCGATTGCCCGGGTGCGAGGCGGCGAGGCCAAGGTCGGGAGAGTACGAAGGTCGGTAGCGTCGAGGTGGGTTCCTACCGGAACCATTGGCCGTGCCTCTTCCCTCAGCAGGGGCATGGGGTGAAGCACGCTCGTCGGATCCGCCTCGTCGCCGCGCTGGATGCCCTTCATCGGATCCAAGGCCTGACCGCTAGAATTCAGCAGCAGCCGGGATAGCCGAACTGGTATAGGCGATGGTCTCAAACACCATTGCGCGTAAGCGCGTGCGGGTTCGAATCCCGCTCCCGGCACTTCAGACGACGTGACCCTCGCGCACCAGCTCCCCCGACGCGAACCGCTGCAGCCCAAGCCCCGATACGTCGACCGTCTTGGCCTCTCCCTCGACGATCAGCTCGGCCAGCAGCTTCCCTACCACGGGGGCGTGCTGGAACCCGTGGCCGCTGAACCCGTTCGCCAGGTAGAGGCCCGACATCCCGGGCGCCTCGCCGATGATCGGGTGCCGATCCGGCGTCATCTCGTAGAGGCCGACCCAGGAGTGCTCGATCGGTGCCTCCTCGAGCGGAGGGAAGACCCGCACCGCGGTCGGCAGCAGCTCGTCCGCCACGAAGGCGTCGTTCGGCGTGGTGTCGAAGCTCGGCCGCTCGTTCGGACTGCCCATCCCCATGAGGACTCCATCGCCCTCTCGATGGAAATAGAAGCTCGTCGCCGCGTCGATCACCAGGGTGCGCCGGGACGGTGCGCCCGCGAACGCACCCGTCACGACCACGTGCCGCGGGATGGGGTCGAGCGGGAGCTCGACGCCGGCCGTGCGGGCGAGCTCGGCCGCCCACGGCCCGGCCGCGTTCACGACGACCGGGGCGTCGACCGCCCCGTCGGACGACTCGATCCCCACGACCCGGTCGCCCTCGACACGGATCGCCGAGACCGGCGCGGCGAGCTCGATCTCGGCTCCCGCGCGCCGCGCCAACGTCGCGTAGCCCTGGGTCAGACCCGAGGGATCGGCGATCCCGTCCTGCGGTCCGTACGCCGCACCCAGCAGGCCTTCGACCGCGATCCCCGGGGCGAGCGCGGCCGCCTCCTCCGGTGAGATCAGGTCCGCCCGCACGCCGAGGGAACGCTGAAGCTCGTTCGCCGCGAAGAAGTCCCGCCAGAGCGCCTCGCTCCGGACGAGGAACAGGTAACCGTGTTGGACGACGTCCAGCGGGAGCCCGTGCTCCTGCGTGAAGCCCGTGATCATCGGCACGCTCGCGAGGGAGAGGCGGATGTTCGCCTCGCTCGAGAACTGACATCGGAACCCGCCGGCGCACGCTCCGGTCGAGCCGGCGGCGAGGCGGTCCTCTCGCTCGAGCAGCAGGACGCGACCCGCTCCCCCCAACGCCAGGTGGTACGCCGCGCTCGCGCCGACGACGCCACCGCCGACCACGACGACGTCGGCGCTGCGGCTCACGGGTCCCATCGGTCCACGGCGGCACGGGCGACGATCAGGTCCTCGAACGCCACCCCGACGGACTTGAAGAGCGTCACGTCGCCGTCCGAAGTTCGCACCGGCTTGCCGCGCACGACCTCCGAGAGGTCGGCCAGCACGTGCTCGGCGCCGACCGCTCCCTCCTCGATCGCGATCAGGAGGTCACCCGCCTCGGCCATCGCCGCCTCGCGCGCCTCCACGACGACGCGAGCGCGGCGGACGGTCTCGGTGTCGACCTCGCGCATCGAGGTGGTGTAGGCACCCACGGCGTTCACATGCACGCCCTCGGCGAGCGTGGCCCCGGCGAGCACCGGCGTCGTGCTCGTCGTGCAGGTGCACACGAGGTCGGCGTCCCGCTCGGCGCCGGGCGCCCCCACGGAGGCCCGGAGCCCCAGCGATCCGGCCTCGGAGGCCAACGCCTCGGCCCGCTCGCGGCCCCGCGAGACCACGACGACCTCCTCGATCGGGCGGACCGCACGCATCGCGCGCAGGTGCGACCGCGCCTGCACGCCGGCTCCGAACAGGACCAGGCGGCCGGCGTCGGGCCGCGCCAGGTGTCGGGTGGCGAGGCCGCTCACGGCGGCCGTCCGCAGCGCGGTCAGCGCCGTCCCGTCGAGCACCGCCTGCGGCGCCTGCGCCTCGGCGTCGAACAGCACGTAGATCGCGTGGATGAACGGGAGCCCGCGGGCCGGGTTGGCGTCGGTCAGGGTCACGAGCTTCACCCCGACCCCCGCACCCCCGTGCGCGGGCATGAGGAAGAGGGTTCCCGACACCGTCTCGACGTGCGACCGCATCGGCGCCTCGGGGAGCCGCTCGGCGCCGAACCCTTCCTGGAGGGCGTCGATGGCCGCGTCCATCGGGAGCAGGCGGGCAAGCGCGTCCGCGTCAATCAAGGGGAACACCAATCAGAGCTCCCCGAGGTACGCCTCCCGCATCAGGGGGTTGCTCAGCAGGTTGGACGCGGTGTCGGCCAGGACGACCTGGCCCGTCTGGATCACGTACCCGCGATCGGCGATCGAGAGCGCCATGTTGGCGTTCTGCTCCACGACGAACACCGTCCTGCCGAGCGCTCGGATCTGCCTGATGATGTCGAACACCTGCTCCACCAGGATCGGCGCGAGGCCCATCGAGGGCTCGTCCATGAGCAGCACCTTCGGGTCGGCCATCAGGGCCCGCCCCATCGCGACCATCTGCTGCTCGCCGCCGGAGAGCGTGCCCGCCTTCTGCTTGAGGCGCTCCCGGATCCGGGGGAACGTCTCGAGCACGCGCTCGCGGTCCTCGGCGAGCTTGGCCTTGTCCCGACGCTGGTAGCCGCCCAGATCGAGGTTCTCCGACACCGTCATGTTCGCGAAGAGCCGGCGGTTCTCCGGCACCATCGAGATGCCTCGGCCCACCAGCTCGGCCGTGGGAAGGCCGCTCACCACCTCGCCGTCGAGGACCACGTCGCCCTCCGACGGCTTGACGTAGCCGAGGATCGTCTTCAAGGTCGTCGTCTTGCCGCTCGCGTTCCCTCCCAGCAGGCACACCATCTCGCCCGCATAGATCTCGACGTCGACGTTCCGGAGGACCGCGACCAGGCCGTAGTGCGTGCTCACGTTCCGCATCTCGAGGACCGGCCGGCGATCGCCGTCGGCCGCCGCGGCTGGCTCGGCCGGTGCCGGCAGGGCCTCCTTCTCGACGGGCTGCACGTCCACGCCGGTCTCGGCCGGATCGGCCGCGGCGACACCCTCGTTCGGGCGGCGCTCGTCGCTCATCCGGCCGCCTTCGTGCCGAGGTACGCCTCGATCACCTGGGGGTCGTTCGCCACGTCCTCGTAGGTGCCCTCCGCGATCTTCCGCCCGTAGTCGAGCGCGATCACGCGGTCCGAGACCCCCTTCACCACTCGCATGTCGTGCTCGATCACCAGGACGGTGAGCCCGAGCGCGTCGCGCATCCGGACGATGTGGTCGCGGAGCTCCAGCGTCTCCGTCGGGTTCATCCCCGCCGTGGGCTCGTCCAGGAGCACGAGCGCCGGGTCGGTGGCGAGCGCGCGGGCCATCTCGAGCCGACGCCGGTTGGCGTAGGACAGGACGAACGCCGGCTGGTCCTGCCGGTAGCCCGCGAGGCGCGAGCCGAAGAATTCCAGGCTCTCCCGAGCACGCACCCGGATCCGTTCCTCCTCGGCGCGCGTGCTCGGGGAACGGATCACTGCGCCGAGGACCCCGGACTTCGACCGGCAGTGCTGCCCGACCATCGCGTTCTCGAGCACGCTCATGTTCGGGAACAGGTGCACGGTCTGGAAGGTCCGCGCGATGCCGAGCTTGGTGATGCGGTTGGGCGCGAGGCCCACGATGCTGTCGCCCCGGAATCGCACGTCGCCGTCGTCGGGACCGTAGAGTCCGGTCACGACGTTGAACATCGTGCTCTTGCCGGCGCCGTTCGGGCCGATGACCGAGACGATCTCGCCGGGGTCCACGTGCAGGTCGAGTCCCGAGAGGGCGTACAGCCCGCCGAAGTGCTTGGCGACGTTCATGAGCACGAGCAGATGCTCGCCGTCGCTCACTCCGGCTCCTCCGGCTCGCCCGCCAGCGCTCCACCCGGGAGCACGGCCGCCGCCACGACCTCGGCGTCGCCCTTGGCCCACGCGTCCTGGGAGACCTCCTCCTCCTCGAGCTCGCGGCTCCTCCGGACGTTGGGCACCAGTCCCTGCGGGCGCAGGATCATGATCGCCACGAGCGCGCCGCCGTAGATCAGCAGCCGGTACTCCTCGAACTCGCGGAGCAGGCCCGGAAGGCCGATCAGGACCAGCGCCCCGACCACCACCCCGGGCAGGCTGCCCAGGCCGCCCAGGATCACCACGGCGAGGGCCGTGATCGACACGAGGATCTCGAAGCTCGCCGGCGTGAGCGAGCCAAGACCGACGGCGAACAGCGCCCCGCCGAGCGAGCCGATCGCGCCGCCCATCGCGAACGCGAGCAGTTTGAACTTCGTCGTGCTGATGCCCATCGCGTCCGCGACCTGCTCGTCCTCCCGCATCGCGGTCCATGCCCGCCCGATCCGGGAGGTCGACAGCCGCCAGGACACGAACAACGCGAGCAGCACGAACGCCAGGGCCAGATAGTAGAAGTGCTGCGGGTTGTCCTGGAAGTTCAGCCCGAACAGCTCGGCCTTCGTCACCCCCCGCATGCCCTGCGGGCCCCCGATGAGCGGCGCGGCCCACCTCGACGCCGTGATGACGCTGACGATCTCGCCGAGGCCGAGCGTCACGATCGCCAGGTAGTCCCCGCGGAGCCGCAGGACCGGCGCGCCGATCAGGACGCCGACGCCGGCGGCGAGGAGCGCGACGATCCACACCGCGACGTAGAAGTTGATGTCCGCCGAGAGCGCGGGCTCGGCGGCGCCGCTCGTCGTGTTCAGGAACGCGCCCGTGAGGAGCGCGGTCGTGTAGGCGCCGAACGCGAAGAACGCGACGTATCCCAGGTCGAGCAGGCCCGCATAGCCGACGACGATATTCAGCCCGATGCCGAGCAGGACGTAGATCATCACCTGCCCGAGGACCTCGGAGATCACGGTGCCGAGGAGCAGCGGCAGGAGGGCGAGGACGGCGAGCAGGGCGACCAGGAGGCCGACGCGCGTCGCCGGCTGCTCGCGCACGCCGCGACGCACGCGATCCCGGGCGCCCTCGCCCGCCCGGTGCCAGAGGACGTCGGCCCCTGCGGCCGCGACGAAGACCAGCACGGCCCCGAGCCAGGTGAGTCCGCCGGTCGCGGGGCTGTAGAGCCAGTCCGCCTCGATCCCGAGCTCCACGAGGACGATCGGCACGATCCGCTGGAGGAGCGCGAGGAGGAGCACCGCGAGGAGGCCCGCCGAGGCGGGCGCCCGGACTTCGGCCGGCGCCGTCCTGGCGAACCCGCCGACGAGGCCGCCGAGGGCGCTCAGCGCGATGAGGAACGGGAGGCCGCCGGGCACGCCCTTGTCGAAGGTCAGGAAATCGATGAGCGGCTCCGAGATCGCCACGAACACCTCGCGGATCCGGTCCACGCCGAACCAGTCGGCGAAGGCCACCGCGAGGGCGAAGGCCACGCCGGCCACGAGCCCGGTGAGCGCCCCGGTGGCGAGCCCGCCGCCGAACTCCACCGGCCGCCGCTCGCCGGCCACGGTGCGGGGCCGGGTGACGGCGAACGAGGCGATCATCGCCGGCGCCACGATCAGCACCCGGCCCAGCGTGACCTGCTCCCCGACGAGCTCGAGGTCGGCGAACTTCGTGTACAGCCCCACGAGGGCGACGTACACGGCCATCACGCCGCCGATCAGCCCGACCCGAACGATGGACCGGCCGGAGACCCCGCCCATCAGACCTTCTCCGCCCCGCCCGATCCGAGCAGCCCGCCGGGTCGGAAGATCAACACCAGCACGAGGATCAGGAAGGTGAACGCGTCCTTCAGCTGGAACGCGGACGGAACCCCGTAGCCGGTGAGGATCAGCGACGGCCCGAGATACTGCAGGAGGCCGAGGGTGATGCCGCCGAGCGCGGCGCCGGAGATGCTCCCGATCCCGCCCAGGACGGCGGCGGTGAACGCCGCGATGCCGGGTCGGAACCCCATGGTGAAGCTGACGGTCTCGAAGGTGATGGCGAAGAGCACGGCGGCGATCCCGGCGAGCAGCCCGCCGATCGCGAACGTGATGACGATGACCCGGTCCACCTTGATGCCCATGAGGCTGGCGATCTCGCTGTCCGCGGCCACGGCGCGCATCGACTTGCCGGTCCTCGTCCGGGCGATGAACAGGGAGAGCGCGGAGACGGCGAGGACGACCGTGACCATCACCACGACCTGGGTCCGTGCGAGCTCGAGCCCGAGGATCGTCCAGGTCCCGCCGAGGGCCTCCGGCACGCCGAAGCCCTTCGCCTGGGCCCCGAAGAAGCCTCGTGCGGTGTTCGCGAGGAAGAGCGAGGCACCGATCGCCGTGATCAGCGGCACCAGCCGCGGCGCGTTCCGGAGCGGACGGTAGGCGATCCGCTCGAGCAGGACCGCCACGGTCATGGACGTGATCATCGCGACGAGCAGCAGGATGATCATCGACCAGACGGGGTGCCGGTCCAGGAACCCGCTCGCCTCGTACGCGTCGGAGAAGAAGAACGCGGCGAAGGCCCCCATCATGAAGATCTCGCCGTGGGCGAAGTTGATCATCCGCAGGATCCCGTAGACGAGCGTGTATCCGAGGGCGATGAGCGCGTAGATCGAGCCCTGGGCGGTGCCCAGGACGACGAAGTCTCGCCAGGCGTCGGCCGAGTAGCGCTCGTCGGCCGGCAGCGTCAGGGTGCGGAAGGCCCCGATCACGGCGATCGAGACGATCAGGACCGACAGGACGATCAGGATGATGCGGCGCCACGGGAGGCGTTCGAGACGCCCGAGTTGTTGACCGCGATCCGCGGGTCGCTCTTGGGTCGCCCTGGCCATCGCGTGCGGGAGCCTAGCCCATCCCTAGGGACGGCGCTGCGG
>JBOGVL010000039.1:0-12963 GCA_050692535.1 Actinomycetota bacterium
CCTCGGTCGCGGCCCGCAGGCGCCTGTAGCCGCGGCTCAGTCGGCGCCGACGGCCCGCGCGACCCCGTCGGCTAGCCTACGGCGGAATCGTCGGCGCGCAAGCACGAGCCGACCGGACGAGCAGGGAGGACGGCGTGGTCGAGGGCAAGGGGACGAGGGGAGAGCCGTGGGTCTTGACGACCCCGAGCGGGGGATCCGAGTACTCGGCCTTCCGCGACGAGTCGCTCGATCCTCCCGCGCTCGTCGTCCAGGTGGGGAAGACCGAGCTCCGCTACCACCTGCGCTGCCTGGACGACCTGCACGTGATGCTGAAGCAGCACGGCGACTGGATGCCGCTCGGCAACGCCGACGAGCAGAAGCCCGCGGCCGAGGGAACCGTGGAGGCCTGGGCGCGGGCGGCGGACAACCCCGTCGGCGGCTGGTACGGCCTCAAGAAGGGCCTGCGGGGGAGGTTCGGCAACTACGTGCCACCGGTGATGGAGGCGCTGGGGCTGGCCGAGGTCGAGCACCAACCGCGCAACAACCGCATGCGAGCGCGGTAGCGGGGCGCCGGTTCGGACGCTACGGGGACGCGAGCCCGCGCAGGACCACCGCCACCCGCTCGAGCGCCTTCAGCGTCTGCTCGACGTCGAACCCGAACCCGATACGAAAGCCCCCGGAAAGCCCGAACATCTCCCCGGGCACCAGGAGGACGCTCTGGTCGATGCGTAGCCGCTCGATGAGATCGGTGGACGCCGTGGGCAGGTCGTACTCGACGTAGGCGATCGCCCCGGCCTTGGGCCGGAGATACGAGAGCACGGGCTGGGCGGCGATCCACTCCTCCAGACGCGGCAGGTTCTCCCGGATGATGCGGCGCGTCCGGCGCAGGATCTCCTCGCGCCGGTCGGGCTCCATGGCGATCGACGCGAACCAGTCCGACAGCATGCCGGGCGTGAGCGTCGTGTAGTCGTGACGGATCCACAGCTGCTCGATGATCTCCGGCGGCGCCACGGCCCATCCGATCCGAAGGCCGGGCATACCGAAGGCCTTGGACAGCCCGCTCGTGATCACGACACGCTCGGTCCTTCCCCAGAACGAGGGCGTCGTCTCGTCCGAGTCGACCTCGGCGCCGCGATAGATCTCGTCCGCGACGATCCACGCACCGACGCGATCCGCCGCGGCGACGACGGCGTCCATCTCTCCCGCCGACAGGACGTGACCGGTCGGGTTGTTCGGGTTGCAGACCATCACGACCTTGGTCTTCGGGCCGACGACGCGATCGAGCTCGTCGGTGTCGAGCGCCCACGTGTCCCCCGTCGGCCGCAGCGAGAACGTGTCCGACGCCTCACCGTAGAAGCGTCCGAGCCCCCACCCCTGGAAGTAGTTCGGCACCATGAACGCCAGGCGGTCCCCGGGCTCCAGGAGCGACCAGAGCGTCACGTGGTTCGCCTCCGAGCCGCCGTTCGTGATCGTGACGTTGTCGATCCCCGCCCCCTCGTACCACCGAGACACGTGATCGCGGGTCTGGAAGGAACCCTCCGAGAGCGGGTAGCCGAGCCGCGTGTCCAACAACGCCTGGGTCTCGACCGCGTCGCCGAGAAGCTCGTCGACCTGGAGCGGCAGGACGCCGCTCTCCGACAGGTCGTACTCCACCTCATGCCAGTACTGCGACTGCAGCCGCTCCATCTGGAACACGTCGATGTGCGCCACGCCGCCTCCTCGCTCTCGGTCCCTTCGACCGTAACACCGAGGGTAGGCTTCGCGCCCATGGGGGAGATCCTCGTCTACACGGAGGCGCAGGTGCGCGCGGCCCTCGACATGCCGTCGCTGATCGCCGCCGTGGAACGAGCGTTCGTCGCGTACTCGACCGGGAACGCCGAGCTGCCATCGGTCATCCACCTCGACGTGCCGGAGTCCCGAGGAGAGGTCCACGTGAAGGCGGGGCACGTTCGCGGTGCGAGTCACTACGCGGTGAAGGTCGCGTCCGGCTTCTCCGCGCCGACTCCTCCCCGGGTCGACGGGCTCGTCCTCGTCTTCGACGCCCGGGACGGTTCGCCGTCTGCGTTGCTGCTTGACCGCGGCCTCATCACCGACCTCCGCACCGGGGCCGCCGGAGGCGTTGTGGCCCGGTACCTGGCGCCCGAGCGCGTCGACACCGTTGCTGTGATCGGGACGGGCGCGCAGGCGCGGTGCCAGCTCGACGCGCTCGGATTCGTGCGTCCCGGATTCGCGCACGTGCGCATCTGGGGCCGGGACCGCGACCACGCGACGCGCTGCGTCGACGACCTGCTGGCGCGGCCGCGGCTCCCGGAGGGGTGTCGCTACTCCGTCAGCCGGACCGTCGAGGAGGCCGTGGAGGGCGCCGATGTGGTCGTGACCTGCACGGCGAGCCGGACGCCGCTCGTCCGCGGGGACCGGCTCAAGCCCGGCGCCCACGTCACGGCGGTCGGATCGGACGCTCCCGACAAGCGGGAGCTGGACCCGGAGGTGCTCGGCCGGGCAGACGTGCTCGTCGTGGACAGCCGAACCCAGTCCGCCGCGATCGGCGAGCTTCACCATGCGCTCGACGCCGGTGTAGTCGCCGCGGCCGCGGAGGTGACGGAGCTCGGCGAGGTGGCGGCGGGTTCGAGGCCGGGGAGGACCTCGCCGGATCAGCTGACCGTCTGCGACCTCACCGGCGTCGGCGTGCAGGACGTGGCCGCCGCCGCCCTCGTCCTCGAGCGGGCAGGCGAGCCAGTGGCGCGGCTGTCGACCTGACGGGTCACGCCGGGAGCTCGCGCCGCCCGGCTTCGAGGCGGGCGAGGATCTCGTCGTGTAAGGCGCCGTTGGTGGTCAGGACGCTCCCCCCGTGCGCGAGCGGTGACCCGTCGAACTGCGTCATCCGCCCGCCCGCCTCCTCGACGACCACCTGGACGGCCGCCCAGTCCCACGTCGCCAGCTCGCGCTCGAAGCACACGTCCACCGATCCCCGGGCGACGAGCGCATGACCCCAGAAATCGCCGAACGCGCGGGTGCGGCGCGCCGAGCGGAGCAGATCGAGCAGCGGCGGTCCGAACTCGCCGTCGACCCAGTCGGCGACCCCCGCATGGGAGACCGACGCACGGGCGATCCGATCCGCGCGCGAGACCACGATCGGCTCCCCGTTCATCCGTGCGCCCCGCCCGCGGACGGCCTCGTACCGTTCGCCGAGCGCGGCCGCGTTGATCACCCCGAGCACGACCCGCCCGCCCACCTCGAGGGCGATCAGCGTCGCCCACACCTGGATGCCGTCGGCGAAGTTCTTCGTCCCGTCGATCGGGTCGACGATCCAGCGCCGGGAACCGCCGCCCTCGGACCCACCCTCCTCGCCCAGGACGGCGTCGTCGGGGTAGCGCCGGTGGGCCTCCCGCCGCACCATCGCCTCGATCGCGAGGTCCGCCTCGGTCACGGGGGTCTTGTCGACCTTCGTCCGGACGTCGAACGAGCCTCGGAAGAAGGACATCGCGATGGCGCCCGCCTCGTCGGCGAGCCCGTGCGCGAACGCGAGCTCCTGCTCGAACATCGGAGACCTGGGCACGCGGGGTCGGCGCGCGCCCGGGCCGGGAGACTACCCGGGCGTTCGCGTCGTGCCTGTTAGATTCCGTGGTCGATGCAGACGACCGTCCAGGAGACCGACCGGCACAAGGTCAAGCTCACGATCGAGGTACCCCCCGAGGAGTTCGGGAAGGACCTCGACCGCGCCTACCGGAAGATCGCGCAGCAGGTCCGGATCCCGGGGTTCCGCAAGGGCAAGGTGCCTCGCAAGATCATCGACGCGCAGATCGGGCGGGACGCCGTGCTGGGCGAGTTCCTCGAGGACTCGGTGCCCACCTACTACCGGGACGCCATGCGCGAGAACGACCTCGCGCCGATCACCGATCCCGACATCGATGTCGAGCAGCTCGAGGACGGGAAGCCGCTCGTCTTCACCGCGACCGTGGAGGTGCGACCGCGACTGCGGCTCGAGGACTCGGAGTACCAGGGCATCTCGGTCGACCGCCCCGCGGTCGAGGTCTCCGACGAGGAGATCGAACGTCTCGTCGACTCGCTCCGCGAGCGGTTCGCGGAGCTCGAGACGGCCGCCCGTCCCGCCCGCGCCGGCGACTACGTCGTGATGGACCTCCGCGCCACGGTGCACGGTGAGGAGGTCCCCGAGGCCACGCGCGCCGACTACCTCTACGAGGTCGGATCCGGTGAGTTCGGCGAGAAGCTCGACGCCGAGCTGGAGGGCAAGCGCGCGGGCGAGATCCTGAAGCTGAACGACGAGCTGCCGGAGCGATTCGGCGATCGCGCGGGACAGGAGGTGTCATTCTCGATCCTCGTCAAGGAGGTCAAGGGTAAGCGGCTGCCCGAGGTGGACGACGAGTTCGCCCGCACGGCCTCGGAGTTCGACACCCTCGAGGAGCTGCGGTCGGCCCTGAGCGAGCAGCTGCGCCAGAACAAGGAGCGCGCCGCCGAGGCGGCCGTTCGCGATCGCGTGCTCGAGGCCCTCGTCGATCGCACCGATATCGACCTGCCCGACACGCTGATCGACGAGGAGACCGAGCACCGCGTGACCCACGCGCGGGAGCGGGCGGAGCAGATCGGAATGACGCTCGACCAGCTGCTGGCGTCGCAGGGTTTCGACGAGGCGCGGTTCCGAGCCGACGCACGCGACCACGCCCTGCGCGCGATCAAGGCCGATCTCGTCCTGGAGTCCGTGGCGCGTGCCGAGGGCCTCGAGGTCACGTCCGAGGAGCTGGGCCGGGAGATCGCGGGCCTCGCCGCCGCGCTGGGTCGCGACGTGAAGGAGGTCGCGAAGAGCCTGGATCGTTCCGGTCAGGTCGTCGCATTGGCCGGTGATATCATCCGATCCAAGGCGCTCGACGTGCTCGTCGAGCATGCAGACATCCGCCCGGAGGGCTCGATCCGCGACGCGGTGGCCTCCGACGAGGACACGCTCAAGGAGGACTCGGAGTCGTCCGAGGCTTCCACTGAGGTCCCGGATCAGGGAACCCCGGACCAGGAACCGGAGGAGACACCATGAAGGACTACCTCGTTCCCGTCGTCGTCGAGCAGACCGCCCGCGGCGAGCGCTCGTTCGATATCTACTCGCGGCTCCTGAAGGAGCGGATCGTGTTCCTTGGGACGCCGATCGACGACAACGTCGGCAACCTGATCATGGCGCAGCTCCTGCACCTGGAGTCCGAGGACCCCGACAAGGACATCAACCTGTACATCAACTCGCCGGGCGGGGACATCACGGCGCTGTTCGCGATCTACGACACGATGGCGTACGTGAAGTGCGACGTGTCGACGACCGTGATGGGCCAGGCCGCCTCCGCCGCGGCCGTCCTGCTCCTCGCCGGGACCAAGGGCAAGCGCTTCGCGCTCCCGCACTCCCGGGTCCTGCTGCACCAGCCGCACGGTGGCGCGCAGGGCCAGGCCGTCGACATCGAGATCCAGGCCAAGGAGATCACGCGGTACCGCAAGCTACTGGAGGAGCTGATGGCCGAGCACACCGGCCAGCCGCTCGAGAAGGTCGCGAAGGACACGGACCGTGACTACATCCTGACGGCCCAGGAGGCCGTGGAGTACGGGATCGTGGACGAGGTCATCACGACGCGGAAGATGAAGCCCGAACTCGCAGCGGCGGCCGCCGGCGGGTCGTAGGATTCGTCGAACGAGGTCGGGCGCTGGGCCCGGCCGGTCCGGGACTCGGGGGCGCACGGGGACATGGCGAGGATCGGCGACTCGGACCTGCTGAAGTGCTCGTTCTGCGGCAAGTCGCAGAAGCAGGTCAAGAAGCTCATCGCCGGGCCGGGCGTCTACATCTGCGACGAGTGCATCGACCTCTGCAACGAGATCATCGAGGAGGAGCTCTCCGAGACCTCCGAGCTCAAGCTCGAGGAGCTCCCCAAGCCGCAGGAGATCTACTCGTTCCTCGACGAGTACGTGATCGGGCAGGAGACCGCCAAGAAGGTCCTGTCGGTCGCGGTCTACAACCACTACAAGCGGATCCAGGTCGGCGCCAAGGACAACGAGGTCGAGCTCCAGAAGTCCAACATCATGATCCTGGGGCCGACGGGGTGCGGGAAGACGCTGCTCGCGCAGACGCTCGCGAGGATGCTCAACGTGCCGTTCGCGATCGCGGACGCCACGGCGCTCACCGAGGCCGGGTACGTCGGCGAGGACGTCGAGAACATCCTGCTGAAGCTGATCCAGGCGGCCGACTACGACGTGAAGAAGGCCGAGACCGGGATCATCTACATCGACGAGGTCGACAAGATCGCTCGCAAGTCCGAGAACCCGTCGATCACGCGTGACGTCTCGGGCGAGGGTGTTCAACAGGCGCTCCTGAAGATCCTCGAGGGCACGACCGCGTCGGTGCCGCCGCAGGGCGGTCGCAAGCACCCGCACCAGGAGTTCATCCAGATCGACACGACGAACATCCTGTTCATCTGCGGAGGCGCGTTCGCCGGGCTCGAGAAGATCGTCGAGTCCAGGATCGGCAGCCGGGGGATCGGCTTCGGCGCCGACGTTCGCCGAGTCGAGGAGAAGGATCTGGGCGCGATCCTGGGTCAGGTGTTGCCCGAGGACCTGCTGAAGTACGGCCTGATCCCCGAGTTCGTCGGACGGCTTCCCGTGATCACCAACGTCCACAACCTCGACAAGGGCGCGCTCGTCGACATCCTCACCAAGCCGAAGAACGCCCTCGTGCGGCAGTACCACAAGTTCTTCGAGTTCGACGGCGTGGAGCTCGAGTTCGCCGACGACGCGCTGGACGCGATCGCGGACCAGGCGATCCTGCGCGGCACCGGCGCCCGGGGTCTCCGGGCCATCATGGAGGAGGTCCTCCTCAACACGATGTACGAGCTCCCGTCGCGGCAGGACGTCACCAAGTGCGTGATCGACGGCGACGTGGTCAAGAGCAAGGTCAACCCGACGCTCGTTCCGATGAAGGAGCCCAAGCGCCGCGAGCGCCAGGAGCGAACCGCCTAGCCCAGGCGCGCGGCCAGCACTCCCGCCCGTTCCCGTTCCGCCAGCGATCCGAGCTCCTCGAACACGTCGACCGCGTCGGCCAGCCACTCGCCCGCCTCCGCCCGGCGCCCGGCGTCCGCGAGGCCCTCGGCGAGGAAGAGGCGGGTACGCGCCCGCTCCCAACGCGCGCGGAGCGCGGCGAACCCAGTCTCGGCGCGCCGCAGGAGCTCGACCGCCCCCTCCAGGTCCCCGCTCGCGAGCGCCGCACGACCCTCGAGCCGGTCGAGCTGGACGGGCAGCGCGCGCAGGCCCGCTCGATCGGCGTAGTGGCGGGCGTCCGCGACGAACGCGGACACGCGGTCCCACCGGCCGGTCTCCGCGAAAAAGTCGGCCTGGATCTGGCGGAGCAGGGGGAGATGGCCACCGGTCCCATCGGCATCGTCGAGGAGCTCCCCGGCCTCGTCGAGCCGGCCCCGCCGGAACATGATCCAGGCGAGCCAGGCCTGGACCCCCTGGATGCCGTGGTGGGCCTGTCCGGCGGCGAGTCTCCGCAGGTTCGCGACGTGCCGCTCGGCGCCGGCGTCGCCCCGCGCCTCCTGGATCATGGCGGCCGAGCCGATCAGGGTCTGGGTGAAGTAGGGAGGGTCCTCGCCGCGCTCGCCGAGGTACCGGTCCACCGTCGGCGCCAGCTCGTCGACGACGCGGGACCAGTTGCCCATCTGGAACTCGGCGAGGGCACACCAGCACAAGCCGTGGATCCCGACGCCCTCGGCGCCCATCTGCATCAGCTCGAGGGACCGCGAACCGTACGTGACCGCGTTCTCGTAGTCGCCGATCAGTGTCCTCGTCCACGCGAACATGCCGTAGAGGTCGCCGAGCTCCCAGGGCTGGTCCACCCCCTCCATGAGGGCGAGGCGACGATCCAGCAGGGGGACGATGGATCCGTAGAGGCCGAGCGCGACGAACGCGGAGCTGGCGCCGTCGAGCGCCGAGGAGGCGAGGTCGGGGCGACCGAGACGGATGGCGGCCTCGGCGGCCTCGAGCCCGGCCCGGACGCACGCGTCGACCTCCTCCCGCGTCGTCCCGCGGCCGTGCTCGGGCGCGAACGCGAACGGCGTAAAGGCGGAGAACGTGAGGAGGAGGATGCGCTCGATCGATCCCTCCGGGGCGCGGTCGAAGCCGAGGTCGAGATACCGGCGGACCACGTCCTCGGGGGGCAGGACCGCCACCGAACCCGGCCACCGCATGGGGCTTTCGACGGCACGAGCACACACGCGGGCGATGGCCAGCGGGTCGTCCGACAGGTGCTGCAGCCGGATCTCGGCAGCCTCGCGAAGCGAGTCCCAGGCCAGGTCGCCGCGGTAGCCGCTGATCGCGATCATCCCCCGATGCTCCAGGCTGCGGGCCCGCTCCTCCGGCGAGGACGCGATGGCCACCGCGCGTTCGACGAGGCGGAGGGCGGACTCGACCGCGAACCGGCGCTGGGCCGTCTCCGCGCCGTCGAGCAGCGTCTCGAACGCCCGGCGGCGCAGGAGGTCGATCCGCTCCGGCTCTTGGTCCGCGTCGAGCTCGCCGCGGTAGGCCTCGTCGTAGTGGTGCGCGAGCAGCTCCGCGAACTCGCCGCGGCGCTGCCCGGCCGTCGACTCGATCCACTCGGCCACGGACGCGTGCGCGCGGCCGCGTTCGCGGCGGGGGAGCGTCCCGTAGGCGACATCCCTCGTCAGGATGTGCTTGAAGATGAACTCGGACTCGCCCGCGATGGACGACGTGAGCCGGGAGCGCACCAGCTCTCGAGCCTCCAGCCGGTCGAGCGTCTCGCGCAGCCGGTCGCGGTCGCCGTTGAGCAGACGGCCCACGGGGCCGGGCCAGAACACCCGGCCGACCACCGCGCCGCGCTGGAGCGCGCGCTTCTCGAACGGGTCCAGCAGGTCGATCCGGGCCGCGAGCACCCCCTGGACGGTGTCCGGGATCTGGACGTCGCCGAGGTCGGGCGCGGCTCGCCACCGGTCGCGGTCGAGGAAGATCCGGCCCTCGTCGATCAGCTGGCGGACGATCTCCTCGAGGAAGAACGGGTTCCCCTCGGCGCGCTCGAGGATCCGGCCGTGGATCGCATCGGGGAGGGCCTCGACGGCGAGCAGGAAGCCGATCAGCCGGTCGGCGTCGGCCCGGGAAAGCGGATCGAGGGCGATCGAGGAGACGTTGCGACGACCCCCGGCCCACCCGGGGCGCCGCTTGGTGAGCTCCGGGCGGGCGGGGCACACGAACAGGGTCGGGCCGACGACGCGCTCGCCGAGCTGCTCGAGGAGGTCCAGGAGCTCGCCGTCGGCCCAGTGGATGTCTTCGATCACGGCCACGACCGGTGACCGGGCGCCGAGCGCGGAGAACAGGGATCGCCACGCCGCGTGGATCTTCCCGCGGACCTCGCGCGGCTCCATGGCGTCGAACGCGAACGCGGGATCTTCGACCCCCATCATGTAGGCGAGCGCCGCCGTGGCCTTCGCGGGATCGGTCGCCACGTCGCCGGTGATGAGCTCGGCGCCGAGCGCCCGGATCCGCTCGAGCGTCTGCTCCGGTGCGTCGCTGTCGCGCACGCCGGCGAGGCCCTTCAGGATCTCGGCGAGGGGCCAGTACGTCACGCCCTCGCCGTACGGGAGGCACCGGCCGCGGACGATCCTCGGCGCCGGGTCGCGGGCCTCCGCCCACGCGAGGAATTCGGCGGTCAGCCGGCTCTTGCCGACGCCCGGGTCGCCGTAGATCGTGACGAGGTTCGGCCGGCGTTCCGCCTCGACACGCTCGAACAGCGTCCGGAGCAGCGCGAGCTCGCCGTCGCGGCCCAGCATGGGCGCCTGGAGGCCCGGTATGCCGCGGTCGGGCCGGCCGGGGGCCTCGTCCTCGAGCAGCACCGCCGGCGTGCTCGCGGTCTTCCCGCGGAGCGGGAGATCGCCCAGCTCCCGGAACCGGAAGCCTCGTGCCGCGCGCGCCGTGCGCTCCGCGACGAGGATCCGGCCCGGCTCCGCGGCCTGCTCCAGGCGCGCCGCCACGTTGACGGCATCGCCGGTGACCATCGGGTCGCCGGGGCTCGGGCTCTCGGCCGCCAGCACCTCCCCGGTGTTGACCCCCGTGCGGACGGCGAGCGCGACGCCGAACCGCGACTCGAGATCCTCGTTCACCCGCACCAGGCGGCGACGGATGCGCAGCGCGGCGCGGAGCGCCCGCGCCGGGTCGTCCTCGTGCGCCGTCGGGACGCCGAACGCGGCCATCACGGCGTCCCCGATGAACTTCTCGACGGTCCCGCCCTCGGCCTCGATCTCCTCGCGGACGGCGTCGAAGTAGGTCGCCAGGACCTCCTGCAGCCGCTCCGGGTCGAGCCGCTCGCCGAGGCCCGTGGAGCCGCTCACGTCGGCGAAGAGGATCGTGACGAGCCGGCGTTCCTGGCCGGCGGGTGCCGGAACGTCGTCGAGTAGCGCCGCGCCGCAGGACGGGCAGAACCGGGCGTCCGGCACCCGCTCGGCCCCGCACACGGGGCACGACGGGACGAGCGACGTCCCGCAGGCGGCGCAGAATCGCGCCCCCTCCGGGTTGCTCACATCGCAGCTCCGACAGGTGCTCACGGCGCCCGAAGTCTAGGCCGACCCGGACACGGTGGGATGCGTCCGGGCGGCCGGAACGCTCCCGTAGACTCGGCCCATGGGCGTGCCCGAGAAGCCGAGCCTGGACGGGCTGGAGGCCAAGTGGGGTGAGCGGTGGGAGGCCGACGGCACCTACCGGTTCGACCGGTCGAAGGGGCGTGAGGAGATCTACGCGATCGACACGCCGCCGCCCACGGCGAGCGGCTCCCTCCACGTCGGCCACGTCTGCTCGTACACCCACACCGACCTGATCGCCCGCTTCCGGCGGATGCGCGGCAAGACGGTGTTCTACCCGATGGGGTGGGACGACAACGGGCTGCCGACCGAGCGACGCGTCCAGAACTACTTCGGTGTCCGGTGCGACCCGTCGCTCCCGCACGACCCCGACTTCGACGTGGATTCGCTCGTCCGGGCCGACGGCGAGCTGGTGGCCGTCTCGCGTCCAAACTTCATCGAGCTCTGCGAGCGCCTGACGGCCGAGGACGAGAGGGTGTTCGAGCACCTGTTTCGCCTGGTCGGCCTCTCGGTCGACTGGACGCAGACCTACACGACGATCGATGCGCGGTCGCGGCGCGCGTCGCAGCGGGCGTTCCTGCGGTTGCTGCGGCGGGACCTCGCGTACCAGCTCGAAGCGCCGACGATGTGGGACGTCGACTTCCAGACCGCGGTCGCCCAGGCCGAGATCGAGGACCGCGAGGTCGAGGGGCGATACCACCGGATCCGGTTCGACCGGGCTCGCGCATCCGGATCCGTCGAGATCGAGACGTCCCGTCCCGAGCTGATCCCGGCGTGCGTGGCGCTGGTCGCGAACCCCCGGGACAAGCGGTTCCGCGAGCTGATCGGTTCGACGGTCTTCACCCCGCTGTTCGGGGCGGAGGTGCCGGTCCTCGCGCACGAGCTCGCGGACCCGGAGAAGGGAACGGGCATCGCGATGATCTGTACGTTCGGCGACCTGACCGACGTGACCTGGTGGCGCGAGCTCCGCCTGCCCGCTCGCGTGGTCGTGCAACGGGACGGCACGATCGGCGTGCCCCGGTGGGGCGAACCGGGGTGGCCGTCGCGAGACGTCGAGGCCGCCCGTCGGGCACAGGGTGAGATCGCGGGGCTCCCGTCGTCCAAGGCGCGGCGGCGCATCGCCGAGCTCCTCGCCGAGTCCGGCCATCTGATCGGCGAGCCGACGCCGGTTCGCCACGCCGTGAAGTTCTACGAGCGCGGGGAACGGCCGTTGGAGATCGTGTCGAGCCGCCAGTGGTTCGTGAAGACGATCGAGTTCCGCGACGGGCTGCTCGAGCGCGGGCGCGAGCTCCGCTGGCATCCCGAGCACATGGGCGCCCGGTACGCGTCGTGGGTGGAGGGTCTCAACGGCGACTGGAGCGTGAGCCGGCAGCGGTTCTTCGGCGTGTCCATCCCCGTCTGGTACCGGCTCGACGGCGAGGGGCTGCCCGCCCACGACCACCCCATCGTTCCGGGCGAGGAGCGCCTTCCCGTGGACCCCTCGAGCGACGTGCCCGAAGGGTATGCCGAGGAGCAGCGCGGCAAGCCGGACGGGTTCATCGGGGACCCCGACGTCATGGACACCTGGGCAACCTCCTCGCTCTCGCCGCAGATCGCCGGCGGGTGGGAGGAGGACCCCGACCTGTTCGCGCGCGTGTTTCCGATGGACCTGCGCCCGCAGTCGCACGACATCATCCGCACGTGGCTCTTCTACACGGTCCTCAAGTCCCACCTCGAGCACGGCTCGCTGCCGTGGACCGACGTGGCGATCAGCGGCTTCGTCCTGGACCCCGACCGCAAGAAGATGTCGAAGTCCAAGGGCAACGTCGTCACGCCGACCGAGATGTTCGAGCACCACAGCGCGGACGCCGTGCGGTACTGGGCCGCCAGCGCTCGGCTCGGCATGGACGCGACGTTCGACGAGCAGCAGATGCGCGTGGGCCGGCGCCTGGCGATCAAGCTCCTCAACGCTTCTCGGTTCGGCCTGTCCTTCGAGGCGGCCGAGGGCGAGGTCGCCGACCCGCTCGACCGTTCGATGTTGCGACGCCTGAGCGAGGTGGTGGGGGAGACGACGCGCGCGCTCGAGGACTACGAGCACGCCCGGGCGCTCGACCTGACCGAGCGCTTCTTCTGGGGCTTCACGGACGACTACCTCGAGCTGGTGAAGGGCCGTGCCTACGGGTCGCACGGGCCCGAGGCCGCCGGCTCCGCGATCGCGTCGCTCCGACTGGCGCTGTCGACCCTGCTCCGCCTGTTCGCGCCCTTCCTTCCCTACGTGACCGAGGAGGTGTGGTCCTGGTGGCGGGAGGGTTCGGTCCACCGTGCCGCCTGGCCCGCACCCGAGGAGCTCGCCACCTCCGAGGGCGGCGACCCCGTCGTGTAC
>JBOGVL010000040.1:0-12740 GCA_050692535.1 Actinomycetota bacterium
GCGCGGACCAGAACCGCGCGATCGCCTCCGGGTCGCGCGCGTCGATCATCACGTGTGAGATCCGAGGGCCGGTCACGTCGCGAGCTCCCCGCACATCTCCTCGAACACCCGCGAGTGCGCTGCCACGTCCTCCTCGGTGGTCGCCGGCGACATCAGCGCCATGTTGTGGAACGGCGTGAGGAGCACCCCGCGGTTGAGCGCGTACAGGTGCGTGAACCGCGAGAGCTCGTGGTCGTCCGCCGCGGCGGCCTCCCCGCCGTTGCGCGGCGGCGTGGGTGTGAACCAGTACTCGGCGCGGCAGCCCAGGCGCTGCACCTCCCACGCCAGGCCGTGACCCTCGATCGACGACTTGACGTCGCCGGCCCAACGCTCGCCGAGCGCGATCATGCGGTCGAACGCGTCGTCGGTGAGGACGTGCTCCAGCGTCGCGCGCATCGCGGCGAGGCTGAGGGCGTTGCCCGAGAGCGTCCCGCCGACGCCGCCGACGTCGGTCGTCGGCAACGAGTCCATGAACGCCTGCGTTCGCTCGGCGACCTGCACGCTCATGCCGTAGCAGGCGGCCGGGACGCCGCTCGCCAGCGGCTTGCCGATCGTGAGGAGGTCGGGGTCGAGCCCCCAGGCCTTCGTCGCCCCGCCGGGCCCGGCGCAGATGCAGTGGGTCTCGTCGATCACGAGGAGCGTGCCGTGGCGTCGGGTGAGCTCGCGCAGCGCGTCGTGGTAGCCGGGGTCGGGGAGGACGATCCCGATGTTGGTGAGCGCCGGCTCGGCGAGCACGCCCGCGACGTCGCCGTGGGCGAGCGCCACCTCGAGCGCGCCGACGTCGTTGAACTCGACGACGCGCGTCGTCTGGGTCGGGTCGACCGGCGGGCCGATGTTGCCGGGCCGGATCCCCGGGACGCCGTCCTCGATGCTGGCGATCGTCTCGTCGACCGAGCCGTGATAGCAGAAGTTGAAGACGAGGATCTTCGGCCGCCCGGTGATCGCTCGGGCCAAGCGGATCGCGAACCGGTTCGCGTCCGTCGCCGTCAGGCAGAACTGCCAGAAGGGCAGTCCGAACCGGCGTTCCATCTCCGCGCCGACCCAGATGGAGTCCTCGGTCGGGAGCATGAGCGTGATGCCCTTCGCCGCCTGCTCGGCGATCGCGGCGACGCTCGCCTTGGGTGCGTGCCCCGTCATCCCGCCGGTGTCGCCCAGGCACAGGTCGACGTACTCGCGCCCGTCGACGTCGCGGAAGCGCGCGCCCTCGGCCTCGGCGACGAACACGGGGAACGGGCCCGCCCACTCGGTCATCCACGGCATCGGCACGCCGCCGAGCAGGTTCCGCTTGCCGCGTTCGAACAGCTCGCGCGATCGCGGGTGGTCGTCCTCGAAGTGACCGAGCTCCCGACGCATGAGCTCGCCCAGGCGGGCGCGGTCGATGGTGCCGGCCATGCGGAGTCCTCCTCGCGGGCGGAGTCGCGGCGAAGCCTAGCGCGAAGATCCTAGGGTGGACCGGTGACGACCTGGACCCGCCGGCATGCCCGGCACGCCGCCACGTTCGTGCGCCAGGGATCCAATCCCGCGGCCGCGGTCTACGACTCGATCGGGCCGGACTTCTTCCTGGCGCTCGACGAGGGGTGGTTGAACCTGGGGCTCTGGGAGGACGACGGGAGCGACCCGGCCGAGGCGCCGCTCGCGGTTCGCCGGCTCGTCGCCGAGCTCGCGGTCGGCCTGCCGCGGGGCGGAACGATCCTGGACGTCGGCAACGGACTCGGCGCGCCGGACGAGTTGATCGCGCAGATCGCCACGCCCGACCGACTCGTCGCGATCAACATCACACGATCGCAGCTGCTGGCCGGGCGAGCGCGTCTCGCCGCGGCTCGAGCCCTCCCCGTGAACGGCGACGCCACGCGGCTCCCGATCCGGGACGAGAGCGCCCACGGCGTGATCAGCGTCGAGGCCGCGTTCCATTTCCCGTCCCGCCGGCGGTTCTTCGCCGAGGCGTTCCGCGTGCTGAGGCCCGGCGGCGTCCTGTCCATGTCGGACGTGCCGACCAACCGCATGCCGCGCGGCACCGCGGAACTGATCGCCGGCGTCACCCAGCTGCGGGTGTGGGGGCTCCGGCCTCGGGCCGCCGCCACGGCCGACGAGATCGTCGAGACCGCGAAGGAGGCCGGGTTCGCCGGCGTCGAGGCACGCCTCGTCGGGCAACGCGTCATCGGGCCGGCGCTCCGATTCGTCCGGGGACGGCTCGACGCGGGAGATCCCCCGGCGCCGCTCGCGATGCGTCTCGCCTGCCGGGCGATGCTCGCGCAGGCGGACCTGCTCTGGCGGCGCCGCGTGCTGGAGTACGTGCTGCTTCGCGCGACGAAGCCCGGCTAGCGGGCGAGCTCTCGGCGAAGGGCCGACAGTGGGAGGGATCCGAGCGAGAGCAGGCGGTCGTGGAAGGCCGAGAGCGAGAACCCGGCGCCCTCGCGCTTGGCCGCGTCCGCCCGATGCTGCTCGATCTCGAACTGCCCGATCTTGTAGGTCAGCGCCTGCCCGGGAAGCGTGATGTACCGGTCGGTCTCGATGACCGCGTCGACGGGCGCCACGCCGGCCTCCTCGAGCTGGGCGATCGCCCGCTCGCGCGACCAGCCGAACGCGTGGATCCCGGTGTCGACGACGAGGCGCGCGGCGCGCATCCCCTGCATGTCCAGCATCCCGAGGCGCTCGGATTCCTGCCCGAGCAGGCCCATCTCGTCGGCCAGGCGCTCGCTGTACAGGCCCCAGCCCTCCGCGAACGCCGAGCCGGCCATGAGCCCGCCGAAGCGGCGAAGCGCCGGTCGCTCGCCCATCTCCTGCTCGAGCGCGATCTGGAAGTGGTGGCCGGGGTTGGCCTCGTGATACGTCGTCGTGGCCAGGTGATGGAGGGGCTTCCCGGCGAGGTCACCCGCGTTCACGTAGTAGACGCCCTTGCGCGATCCGTCGGCCGACGGCGGCTGGTAGAAGGCGAAGGGCATGTCGGCCTCGCGGAACTCCTCGACCGGCTTCACCTCGCAGTTCTCGGACGGCATGCGCCCGAACCAGGCCGGCGCGGCGTCCCAGCCCTTCTCGACCTGCTCCAGCGCGAGCGCCACCAGCCCGTCCTTGGAGGCGGCCCGGTTCCCCCGCTCGTCCAGCACGGCGAGCGCGGCGATGGGGTCGGGAGCCCCGATCCGCCCGGCCGACAGGCGCCGCTCCTCCTGGATCCCCTCGAGGTCTTCCAGGCCGAGGTCGTGCACCTTGCGGGCCTCGAGCGGCAACGTCGTCCACGAGAGGATCTGCGCCGCGTAGATCTCGTCCCCGCCGGGGAGCGCGGACAGGCCGATCGTCTCGGTGGCGGACGGCAGGTACACGCGGAGCTCGTCCAGGTACCTCGCCAACGAGGGCATCAGCGACCCGCGCAGCACCTCGACGACGCGCGCGCGACCGGCCGCGTCTTCCTCGGGAACCGGGAGCAGCCCGGGGGAGTCCTCCAGGGGTGTCGCGAGAAGGCGTTCGACCTGTGCGATGGCCCGCTCGACGACCACTCGCGGGCCGGTGACCCCGGACGCCACACCGTCCCGCATCGCGTCGAGGATCGCGTCGTAGAAGGCCGGCGTCGCAGAGAGGCGGGCCAGATAGCGGTCCAGCCGCTCGGGGGTGTCCGCACGCTGCATCGAGGCGAGCTCGCCGATCAGCCCGCCCGGGCCCCAGAGGTGGCTCACGGACGAGAGGCGGTCGAGCCGGTGCTCCAGCCCCGTGATCTCGCGTTCGGCGATCGCCTCCAGGACGTCGAGCGTGGTCCGGAGGCCCTCGTCGTCCAGCTCTCGGTCGAGCAGGGCCAGCTCCTCGAGCGCGGAGCGGTGGAACGTCTCTCGGGCGGCGCGCCCCGCCTCGCCCGGATCGGGCAGACGGTCGTCGTACCGCTCGTCGCCCACCATCGTCCCGAGCAGCGGCTCCTCCTCGAGCAGCCGCTCCCAGTACCGGTCGACGAGCGCCCGTGCCGCCTCGGAAGCCTCGGTCATCAGCCCTCCCTCTCGGTCGCCCAATCCTAGCCGCGCGGGATGAGTCCCAAACGGGCACGGAGCGTGAGCGCCGATCGGTGAGCATGGCTTCCGGGGTGCGTGACTCGGCCCCGATGACGTCGTTGTATCCGCAGGGGTCGATCGATCAGGGGGAGACCGCATGAGGATGGTTCGTCGGAGGGCGCTCGCGCTGACGCTGTTGCTGGTCGCGGTCGCGGGCGCGTGCGAGCGGGCCGCCGAAAGCCGGGTCCCGTCGGGGCCGGCCCGCCCGAGCGAGGCCCTCCGCGCGCCGATCGGGGGCGGTCCGATCACGTTCTCGAAGGCCGGCGACCCGTATCGGGGGCTCGGCACGTGGATCGACATCTACGACGCCGAGGCGTGGGACAGCCCGGAGGCCACGGTGGAGGCGATGGCCGCACGAGGCGTGCGGACGATCTACCTCCAGACCTCGAACTTCAGCCGCGGGCGGCCGTTCGTCCACCCGGAGGGCGTGGTTCGGTTCCTCGATGCCGGGGCCGCGCACGGCCTGGACGTCGTCGCCTGGTACCTCCCCGGATTCCGCGACGTCCGGATCGATCTCCGGCGGACCCTCGCGGCGATCCGCCTGACGACGCCGGCCGGGAACCGGTTCGACTCGTTCGCGCTCGACATCGAGTCGCCGGAGGTCCGGCGCCAGGACGCCCGCACTCGGCGCCTGCTGAACCTCTCGGAGCGACTCCGGCGGATCGTCGGTTCCGACTACCGGCTGGGCGCCATCGTGCCGTCGCCCCGCGGCGTCCGAACGAACACCTGGTACTGGCCGAGCTTCCCCTACCGCGACATCGCCGATCTCTACGACGTGTTCCTGCCGATGACGTACTTCACCTGGCGCGTCACCGGCCGCGATGGCGCCGCCTGGTACACGGCCAAGAACATCCTCATCCTGCGGCAGGAGACGGTGGGGATGAACGTGCCGATCCATGTGATCGGGGGGATCGCGTCGGACGCGAGCACGCAGGAGACCCGCGGGTTCGTGGACACGATCCGCTCGCGCGACGTGATCGGCGCGAGCTACTACACGTTCCCCTCGATCCGCGACGAGCAGTGGAAGGCCCTCGGCGCGATCCGCTGAGGCGAACTCCACGTCACGCCTCCTCGCCGTCGGCGAGACAGACGTCCGCCACGACGGGGAGGTGATCCGAGGCCGCCACGACCCCCGGCTCGCTCGGGACTCGGCAGGCGTCCGTCTCGATTCCGGTGGAGACGAAGACGTAGTCGATCCGGAGCTTTCGGTCCCACGAGTAGATCGTCTCGCCGATCCCCGAACCGGCCGTGGTCCAGGCGTCCACCATGAACCGGCCGATGCGGCTCGCCGCGGCGCCGTCGGGGCCCTCGTTGAGGTCGCCGCCCATGACGACGGGCGACCCGAGCGCGCCACAGAGCCGTTCGAGCTCGACGCCGTGTCGCCGGCGATCGCGAGGCCGCATCCCGAGGTGGACGGAGACGCACCAGATCGAGAGCCCGGGGCCGACCACGCGGGCGACGAGCGCGCCCCGCGGGTACCAGAGCTCGCTCCGGGATAGGCGATGCAGCCGGGAGGACTCGATCGCGAGCGGCGGACGGATCAGGATCGCGTTCTGGATCCGGCGGCGGAACGGCGACCACGGGTCGCTCGTTCCGCGCATCCCGAGCCGCTCGGCCAGCCGGCGGAACGCCCGCCGGGGTCCCGACTCCTGTACGAGGAGGACGTCGGGTGACTGCCCGCCGATCGCTTCGGCGACCCGATCGACGCCGTGCCGGAGGCCACGGAGGTTGTACGTCATGACGCGAAGGGGCCGCGGTGGCGGGGGAACCCCTAGCCCAGCCACGCGAAGTGACGACGGCGGACGTCGGCCTTGGCGGTCGGGTCGAGGAAGCTCGCCTCGATCGCGTGGTCGGTCACCCGGCGCAGCTCGTCGTCGGAGAAGCCCAGCTCGCGCCGGCACACCTCCAGCTCGTTCGTCAGGTCGATGGCGAACAGACCCGGGTTGTCGGTGTTGATCGTCACCCGCTCGCCCTCGTCGAGGAGTCGTCGTGCCGGGTGGTCGGCGAGCCTCGGCACGGCGTGGGTGCGGTGGTTCGACGTCGGGCACATCTCGAGCGTCACCCCGCGCTCGCGGGCGAGCGCCGTGACCTCGGGATCGTGCGCGACGCTGACGCCGTGGCCGAGCCGGCTGGGGCCCAGCGCCTCGATCGCCTCGCGTGGAAACTGCGGGCCCCCCGACTCGCCGTAGTGCACCGTGAGTCCGAGCCCCGAGCCCGCGAGCGGGGCGAGCGCGTCCACGTACATCGAGGGCGGGTAGGCGCGCTCGTCGCCGGCGAGGTCGAACGCGACGAGCTCCTCGCGATGCTCCAGCGCGAACTCCACCGTACGCTCGGCGCTCTCCATCCCGTAGTTCCTCGAGGCGATCGCGATGAGTCCAACGGCGACGTCGTGCTCGCGAGCCGCCCGAGTGACGCCGCGGACGATCCCCGCGAACGCCTCGTCCCAGTCCAGCGCGTGCGGCCGGCAGAGGAAGTCGGGCGAGAACCGGAGCTCCGCGAGCCGAACCCGGTCGAGCGCGAGGTCCTCGACGGCCTCGTACGCGATCCGCTCGGCGGCCTCCGGGTCGCGGAACGCGCCCTGCGCGATCTCGAAGACGGCGAGCACGTCCTCCAGGCCGGCCATCGGCGCCAGCACCTGCGCCCGGCGGGCGAGCTCGCCGGGGGTCGACTCGGGGAGCGGATCACCGGCCGCTCGGTAGAGGTCGATCATCGTCTGTAGCCGGACCGAGCCCTCCAGGTGCCGATGCAGGTCGACCTTCGCCGTGGCTTTGAGATCCACGGCGCTACCAATAGCATGCCGTGGACCAAGGGGGACCGCGGATGCTGCTCGAAGGGAAGAGGCTGCTCGTCACCGGCGTCCTGACGCGCGAGTCGATCGCGTACGCCGCCGCGCAGGCGTTGCAGGAGCGGGGCGCCGAGATCGTCCTCACCTCGTTCGGCCGCGCGATGAGCCTCACCGAGAAGTCGGCCCGTCGACTCCCGAGCCCGGTCGACGTGCTCGAGATGGACGCCAACGAGCCCGCGCACATCGAGGGGGTCGCGACCGAGCTGGGCTCCCGCTGGGGTGGGCTCGACGGGTTCCTGCACGCCATCGCGTTCGCACCGCAGGACGCGCTCGGAGGGAACTTCCTGAACACGCCGTGGGAGAGCGTCGCGACCGCGATCCAGACGAGCGCGTACTCGCTCAAGGCGATCGCCGCCGGGGTGCTCCCGCTGATGAAGGAGCGCGGGGGTGGGATCGTCTCGCTGGACTTCGACGCCCGCGTCGCGTGGCCGATCTACGACTGGATGGGGGTTGCGAAGGCCTCGCTCGAGTCCGTCACGCGGTACCTCGCGCGCGACCTCGGCCCGTTCGCGATCCGCGTCAACACGGTCTCGGCCGGGCCGCTCCGGACGATCGCGGGCAAGGGGATCCCCGGGTTCCACGTGCTGGCCGACGGTTGGGACGCCCGCGCGCCGCTGGGTTGGGACCCCACCGACGCCTCGCCCGTCGCCGACGTCATCGCGTTCCTGCTCTCGGACCTCGCGCGGGGCATCACCGGCGAGATGGTCCACGTCGACGGGGGCTACCACGCGATGGGCTCGGCGCCCGCCGAGGCGGCTCCCGAGACCGGTTAACGCATCGAGAGCCCGGTCTCGAGCGCGAGCGCCTTCTGCGCCCGGGCCACGATCCGGAACGCTTCCTTGAGTCCCTGCCGCGCGACCGCCCCCAGCTCGTGGGGGTCGACGAAGTCGTCGACCTCGACCCCGGCCCGCTGCTGCTCGACGTGGTGGCGCAGACGCACCTCCCACAGGAAGCGGAACGCCTCCTCGAGCCCCTCGCGCGTCTCGGCGTCGATGGCGCCGGCCGCCTCCGCGCCACGCAGGCGATCGAGCGTGCGCTTGGCCGTCAGGCCCGAACGGATCGCGTAGGTCCTCGCCAGGTTGCCGACGATCACGATGCCGCGGTGCTTCACGTCGACGGTGCCGGCGTGGTGGCCGCGGGGCTCCACGACCAGGTCGCGCACGAACCCGATCGGCGGCCGCTCGTCGAGGGCCCGTCGGGCCAGGTGCCGGAGGAACAACGGCCGCTCGGTGGCGAGACGCATCGCGCCGTCGAGCGCCGGCTCCGCGTCGAGGGGCCCCGCGACCTGACGGTAGTCGAAGACGATCGAGAGCTGCTCGCTGCCCCGGGGGCTCTCCTCGCGCATCCACACGTCGAAGCGCCGGGCCCACGCCGCGAGCGGCAGCCGGAGGCCGGCGTTCGTCGCCATCACGTCCGCCGGGCAGCGCGGGATCCCGCCCTTCTCGAGGCCCGACGTCACGAACTCCGCGAGCCTGGCCAGGTACGGAGCGGCGGCCGCGTCGCCCTCGAACGCGAGCGCGTGGTCCTGGTCGGTCCGGACCGCCTGCTCCTGCCGGGCGGCGCTGCCGAGCGCGAGCCACGACCATGCCGCGGGGGCCTCGCCGAGCTCCTCGCCGGCGAGGTCGAGCAGCCGCCGGGTCGCGGCGTCGATCGAGAACCCCACGACGTGACCGACGTCGACCGGATCGACGCTGGCGTCGACGAGGGCGCCCACGAAGCGCGGCAGGTCCCGGAGCGCAGCCGAGACCGCGTCGCGATCGCGCGCCCGCTCGATCGCGCTCTTCAACGCGAACGGCGTGTCGCGGCCGATCCCCATGAGGTCGGTGTCGGTCACGACGCCGACGATGCGGCCGGCGACGTCGGCGACCGGGAAATGGTGGAACCCTTGCTCCAGCATGCGCAGGAGCACCTCGCCCGCCATCGCGTCGGTCGGGACGGTCTCGGCCTCGCGTGTCATCACCTCCCGGACCGGCGTCTCTGCACCGCGGCGTGCGGCGACCACGCGCGCGCGCAGGTCTCGGTCGGTCAGGATCCCCGTCCGGCCGTCGGGCGCCGGTACCAGCAGACTCGAGACGCGCTCGCGTGCCATGAGCTCCGCGGCCTCGGCCACCGTCGTCCCGGGCTCGCACGTGACCGGCGGCCGGCGGACGAGCGAGCCGACGGGACGGTACCGGGCCGGGTCGAGCTCGGTCTTGAGGCTCTCCTCGACGCGGGCGACGCGCCGGCGGACGTTCGCCGCGACGAACGCGATCCCGTCGCCCGTCTCGAGCACGTCGGTCGCGACCTCGCCGTCGACCAGGTAGCAGAGGGTGTCCTCGACGGCTCGCACGGTCGCCGTCGGCGCGACGTGCCCGAGGAGCGACCAGACCCCGAACACTTCGCCCTCGCCGATCTGGTCGATGACGCGCCCGTCGTCGACGATCTCGACCTCGCCCTTGCGGACGACGTAGAGATGGCGGGCGGGCTCGCCCGCCTCCAGCAGGATCGTGGTGCCGGGCGCGAAGTGTTCGATCTCCACGGCCGAGACCACGCGCGCCAACCGCTCCGGGTCGAGAGCGTCGAACGGCGGGAAGCGCGCGAGGAACGTCGCGACGTCCATCGGCCCGGAGCCTAGCCCGGTGGAACCCGGCGGGCCGGGGTACGGTCCTTACCAGGCCCGTGTCCGACGACGACCTCAGGCTGCCGATCGACCTCCGCCCGGTTTCGAACGGCGAGTACGACCCTCGCCCGCTCGCGGCCGTCGCGCGCGAGGCCGTCCGTCGCGCGCGGATCCAGTGCCTGGACACGGCCGACCGGCTCGCGATGCCGAGGCGGCGGTTCCTCAAGTCCCTGTGCGCCGCCTCGATCACCCTGCTCGCGCTCGACGCGTGCACCCGGGAGGCGCAGCGGGCCGGCCGGTCGACCTCGACCTCGCCCACCTCCGAGCCGGGCGGCGGGTACGAGATCCCGCCCGAGGCGACGACCGAGCCGGAGGCGGCGGAGGGGGCCGTCGGCGGCGAGGAGTTCATCATGGACATCCAGGGCCACCTCCTGGAGTACGACCTCAACCCGGTCTTCCACGGCGAGGGCTTCTACGCGAACTTCCCCCAGCAGTACTGCGGCGAGGACGACCCCCGCGTGTGCTTCTCGATCGAGCACTTCCTCGACGCGTTCTTCATCCGCAGCGACACCGACGTCGTCGTGCTCTCGGCGCTGCCGATCTATCCCGCGGGCTCCCCGCTGTCGCCGGCGATCATGGACGAGACGCGCCGCATCGTGGAAGGGCTCTGCCGCGACGAGCGCGTCATGCTCCACGGCCAGGTGATGCCCAACCTCGGTTCGCTCGGGTCCGTCGTCCAGGGGATGGAGGACACCGTGCGCCGGTACCCGATCGTCGCGTGGAAGACGTTCACGCACTTCCCCGACTACTTCGCGCCGGGGGCGGGGGCCTGGTGGCTCGACGACCACGAGGCGGGCGTCCCCGCCGTCGGCGAGCCGTTCATCCGCGCGAGCGTCGACCTCGGCATCGACACGATCTGCGTTCACAAAGGTTTCAGTGGCGGGAGCCGATTCTCTTCGCCGGTGGACGTCGGACCGGCGGCCCGCAAACATCGCGACGTCCGGTTCGTCGTCTACCACTCGGGCTACGAGTCCGGCGGGTACGAGGGTCCGTACACGCCCGCGACGGCCGGTGCCGGTGTGAACCGCTTGATCGCCTCGCTCGAGCGGGCGGGGATCGGGCCCAACGAGAACGTCTACGCGGAGCTGGGCTCGACGTGGTGGAGCCTCATGCGGTCGCCCGTGCAAGCCGCGCACGTCCTCGGCAAGCTCCTGAAGTACGTCGGCGAGGACAACGTGACCTGGGGGACGGACTGCCTGTTCTACGGCTCGCCCCAGCCGCAGATCCAGGCGCTCCGCACCTTCCGGATCTCCGAGGAGTTCCAGGAGCGGTTCGAGTACCCGGCGCTCACCAAGGACCTCAAGGAGAAGATCCTCGGCCTCAACGGCGCGCGCCTCTACCGGATCCCGGCGGTTCCGCCTCGCTGCGACTTCACGCGGCGAGAGCTCGCCCAGATCCGCGAGGAGCTCCGCGACGGCGATCGCGTGCTCGGCCCCACCACGATCTCGGCTGCCGACGACGTGCGCGAGCACCACTACGCGGAGATCGCGACGCTCGCCTAACGGTCGGCTGCGAGGTCGGCCGCCGAGAGCAGGTTCCCGTACGGGCCGCGGCCGGCCACGTTCCAGGCGCCGCACCGTCCCGCCAGCTCGATCGCCTCCTCGGCGCCGAGACCGGCGGCCAGTCCGTACGTGAGTCCGGCGGCGAAGCAGTCGCCGGCGCCGTACGTGTCGATCACCGGCCCGGGCGGGGGGACGGGCTCGTAGGCGCCGCTGCGTCCGTCGTCGGTCTCGTAGTCGCCCCCTTTCCGGCCGTTGGTCCGGACCACCAGTCGGGGAGGCGTCGACAGCCCGTCGGGGTCGTACCGCTCGGCCGGATCGCGCCCGCTTCCGACGACGGCGTCGAGCCGCACGTCGGCCTCTGCGAGCCTGGCCATCGCGCGGCTGGTGGCCACGAGGACCCGGGCGCGCCTCGCCGCTCGCAGCGCCCCCACGTCGCCGGCCGTGAAGTACACGGCACCGATCCCGTCGAGCTCGGCCCACGGGAGGTGGTCTCCGGCGGCGGGCTCCAACCGGCGCCCGAGGGTGATGATCGTCCGCTCGCCGCCGACGTCCACGAGCGTGACGGCACGGCGGCTCGGCTCGCCGCGGACGGCGTCCCGGACCCGCACGCCCAGACGGGCGAGGTCGCGCCGCGTCCACAACGCCCGGTCGTCGTCGCCGAGCGCGGTGTAGAAGGTGCACTCGCCGGCCAGGCGGTGCAGCTGCACCGCGGCGACGGCGCCGCCCCCGCCCGCCTCCTCCCACCCGTCGGTCGCGTGGACGATCCCGCCGGCGAGCGGGACGCGCTCGACGTGCGCGAACTCGATCCACTCGGTGTGCCCGACGACGGCGGTCCGCATGGCTCGGCGAGCCTAGCCCGAACGACACGTATCCTGGCGGCCATGCCCGGGGAGCGACGACTGACGAGCTTCAGTCACGGCGCGGGGTGCGGCTGCAAGCTGGGGCCGTCCGATCTCACGTCGTTGCTCGAGACGCTCGCGCTGCCGGGGCTGGGCGAGGAGGTGCTCGTCGCCGCCGACACGGGCGACGACGCCGCGGTCGTCCGCCTCCCCGGCGGCCAGGCGCTGATCGCCACGCTCGACTTCTTCACGCCCATCGTCGACGACCCCTACGACTGGGGACGGATCGCGGCGACCAACGCCCTCTCGGACGTCTACGCGATGGGTGGCCGACCCTTCCTCGCGCTCAACATCGTGAACTGGCCGGTCGACGACCTGCCGCTCGAGATGCTCGGCCAGGTCCTGCAGGGCGGGATCGACGTCGCAACGAAGGCCGGCGCGGCCGTGCTCGGCGGGCACTCGATCACCGATCCGGAGCCCAAGTACGGGATGGTCGCGCTGGGGCTGGCCGAGCCGGATCGGATCGTCCGGAACTCGACCGCGGTGCCGGGGGCTCGGCTGTTCCTGACCAAACCCCTCGGCCTCGGGATCGTTTCGACCGCGGTGAAGCGGGGCGTCGCCGAGCCGGCGCTCGTCGCCCGGGCCGTCGAGCTCATGACGACGCTGAACGACGACGCCTCCCTGGCGATGCGCGAGACTGGCGCGGAGGCCGCTACGGACGTGACCGGGTTCGGTCTCCTCGGTCACCTTCACCGGATGCTGAGGGCCTCCGGCGTTTCGGCGACGATCCGCGCCGACGCCGTCCCCGTGCTGGCGGGCGTGCTG
>JBOGVL010000041.1:0-12718 GCA_050692535.1 Actinomycetota bacterium
CCGCCGCGGCGGACGCCGAGGACCGAGGCGCACAGGGCCGAGCTCGCCACCAACCCGACGGCCCAGACCACGAGCAGGTTCTGGGCGCCGAGCGCCGAGGCGAGCGGCCGCGTCGCGACGCCGCCGACGACGGCGCCGAGGATGCCGCCCGCACCGAACAGCGGGAAGAGCCGCTTCGCCGTCCTCGTGTCCGAGACGAGCCCCGCCGTGCCCCACAGGTAGACGGCCTGGAGGAGATAGGCGGGGGCGATCGTCAGCCACAGGGCCCGGTAGATCCACGCCGCGTCGCCGGCCAGCACGAAGCGTTGCATCCCCACCGCGACGGCGAGGATGAGCGGCAGGGCGACGTACGCGCGGCGGCGGTCGAACCGCCCGAGCACGCCCGCGAGCACGAGCATTCCCGCAACGCCGACGGCGCCTTGCAGCAGATACATCGTCGGGAGCTCCTCGGCGCCGACGCGCTCGAAGAACAGGGCACTGATGCCGCTCTCACCGATCGTCAGCGTCGCGACCGACACGAACATGAGGCCCACGACGAGCGCCACCGTGCGCCCCTCGCCCGGCCGGACCTGGAAGACGCGCGACAGCGCGCTCACCGCGTCGCTCCCCCCTCCGTCGAGATGGAGGGTTGTACCACGGCCCGCCCGCGTCGACGGCGGCACGAGGGACGCCTAAGGTCTCGGTCATGCTGGCGTGCCCGGCGTGCGGCGCCTCCAACCCGGAAGCGGCCAGGTTCTGCAACGCGTGCGGTGCGCGGCTCGAGTCGGCGTCGACGGACGACCGCGAGCGATCGGGGGAACGTCGCGTCGTCACGATGCTCTTCTGCGACGTGCGCGGCTCGACGGCCATGGCCGAGACGCTCGACGCCGAGGAGTGGACCGACGTCATGAACCTGGCCTACGAGCAGCTGATCGAACCGGTCATCCGGCACGAGGGCACGGTCGCTCGGCTCATGGGCGACGCCATCCTCGCGTTCTTCGGCGCTCCGACCGCGCACGAGGACGATCCGCAGCGCGCCGTGATGGCGGGCCTCGAGATCGTCTCGGCGATCACGCCGGTCCGCGAGCGGCTCGCGCGAGAGCGGGGACTCGACCTGCACGTCCGCGTCGGCATCAACACCGGATCCGTCGTCGTAGGCCAGGTCGGGTCCGCGCTCCGACAGGAGTACACGGCGATGGGCAACGCCGTGAACGTCGCCGCCCGGATGGAGCAGACGGCGGAACCGGGGACCGTGCAGATCACCGATGACACCTACCGGCTGGTCGCGGGCCTGTTCGACGTGGAGGCCCTCGGCGGGATCGAGCTGAAGGGCAAGCGCGAGCCGGTGTCCGCATATCGGGTCCGGGGTCGTCTCGACGCGCCCTGGAAGGTGCGGGCGGCACGGTCGCTCGAGGGTCCGCTCGTCGGGCGAGGGGCCGAGATGGCCGTCGTGCGGTCGGCGCTCGAGCGAGCCGCGGAGGGTGTCGGGACCGTCCTGCTGCTGGTGGGCGAACCGGGCATCGGCAAGAGCCGGCTCGTCGAGGAGGCGAACGCGCTGTGGGCCGAGCTCGAGCCGGACGACGAGCGGCGGTGGGACTTCTGGTACTGCGTCCCGTCCGACGCGATGCAGCCGTACGCCCAGTACCGTCGCCTGATCCGCGAGCGCGCCGGCGTCGTCGAGACCGACCCGCCCGAGGCAGTGCGGTCGAAGATCGCCGACCTGATGGCGCGGATCGCCGTCAAGGGATGGGAGGAGCGGAGCGAGCGCGTCGGCCGCGCGCTCCTCGGCGTCGAACGGGAGGGCGAGGAGCACCTCGAGGGCGAGGCATTCCAGCGTGAGGCCACCGAGCTCGTCGTCAACTCGACGCTCGCGCAGGGCGGGCGCCACCTGGTCGTGTTCGAGGACCTTCACTGGTGCGACCGGGCCTCGCTCGACCTGGTCCGAGCGACCACCCGCCTCGCGCAGGACCAGCCGTACGTCTTCCTGATCACCTTCCGCCCCGACCGAAGCGCACCGTCGTGGGCGTTCAAGGAGTGGGTCGAGTCCGAGCTCGGCGACCGGACCGCCCTGATCGAGCTGGAGCCGCTCACCGAGCGCCAGAGCGAGCGGCTGATCGACGAGCTCCTGCCGGTCGTGGCGATGCCGGCCGACCTCCGCCGGCGGATCCTGGAGAGGACGGAGGGGAACCCGCTGTTCGTCCAGGAGGTGGCCCGATCGCTGATCGACGGCGGCGCCGTCGAGCGGGCCGGCGACGGGTTGCGGCTCGCCGACCGGGCCGCCGAGGTCTCGATCCCCGGCACCGTCCAGAGCCTGATCACGGTCGGGCTGGACCGGTTGCCCGAGCACACGAGGCGGACGCTGCAGACCGCCGCCGTGATCGGCCGGACCTTCGAGGAGGACGTGCTTCGCGCCGTCGTCGACGACGGCGACGTCGCCGCCGACCTGGCTGAGCTCGAACGGCGCGACCTGATCCGCGCGGCTGCGGGCTCCGCCCGGCCCGCGTACACGTTCCGCCACGCGCTCACGCAGGAGGCGGCGTACGGGTCGCTCCTCGTGAAGGACCGCCGCTCGGTGCACCTTCGGGTGGCGCGCGGGCTCGAGGCTGCGAGCGCGGAGCGCGTCGAGGAGGTCGCGCCGGTGCTCGCGTACCACTTTGGCGAGGCCGGCGAGGACGAGGCCACCCTGCGCTACGCGTTGCTCGCGGCCGACGCCGCCGCGCGCCTGTACGCGAACGCCGAGGCCCAGGCCCACTACCGGACGGCCCTCGACGTCGCGCTGCGGACCGGCGCCGAGTCTGCCCTCCTGCGATCCACGTTCGAGGGCCGGGGGACCGTGCTCGAGTTGGCCGGTCGACACCAGGACGCCGTCGCGAACTACGAGGAGATGCGCTCGATCGCTCTCGAGCGCGGCGACGAGGCGATGGAGCTCGCGGCCAACGGCAGGATCGCGCTCCTGTATTCGACCGCGTCCCCGCTGTTCGACGCCGAGCGCGGTCGTCGACTCTCCGAGGAGAACGCGATCACGGCGCGACGGCTCGGCGACCGGGCCGCGGAGGCTCGCGCGCTGTGGAACGTCGTCGTCGCGAACGTCTACGGCGGCGGGGCGGACGCTGCGCGCGCCGTCGAGGCCGGGGAGGCTTCGCTCGCGATCGCCCGCGATCTCGGCGAGCGCGAGCAGGTCGCGTTCACCCTGAACGACGTCAGCCGCGCGTACATGGCCCGCGGCGACTTCGCGACGGCGGACGAGCGGCTCCACGAAGCCCGCGCGCTCTGGGAGGAGCTCGACAACCGCCCGATGCTGGGCGACAACCTGTCGAACTCGAGCCACATGCGGCTGCTCGCGGGCGATCACGCGGGAGCGATGTCGGAGGCTCGCTCGGCGGTGGCGATCGCCGAGTCGATCGGCAACCGATGGGGTCAGTCACACGCGCTGATGGCCGTCTACCGTATCGAGCTCGATCGGGGCGAGATCGGGTCGGCGATGGCGTCGATGCGGCGGTGCGGGGAGGCCGGGGCGCAGGGCGGGTTCGCGTACGCGGGCGTGGCGACGTCCGCCGACCTCGCGCGCATCACCGCGTACCTCGGCGACGGCGAGCGAGCCCTGCCGCTGGCCGAGCGGGCGTTCGAGATCGCCGGGGAGCGGTTGCCGCCGGCCGTGCCCGTCGCGGCGATCGGCGAGGCCGAGGCTCGCATCGCCATCGGGGATCTCGCCGGGGCGAGGCGGGCGCTCGAGCAGGTGCGGGGGCCGATGCTCCCCGAGCCCGACCGCACGTTCGCGTTGACCTACGCCGGCCTCGCTCGGGCGCGGGTGGCGCTGGCCGCCGGCGAGACCCAGGAGGCGGCCAGCGCCGCCGAGGAGGTCCTCCGGCTCCTGACCGCGAACGGCGCCGAGATCCTGGTCGCGGCGGCGCTCGTGGTCCTCGCAAGAGTGCGGCTCGCGGCCGGGCTCGTGGAGGAGACCGAACGTCTGCTGAAGGAGGCCGCCGAGCGGGCCACGCGGCTCGGCGAATCACTTCCGCGCTGGGAAGCGCTTGCGTTGACGGCCGACGTGCTCCATCGACGCGGGGCCGAGCGCGAAGCCGCCGAGGCCCGGCGGCACGCGCGTGCGATCGTCGACCGGGTGGCGGCCGGGATCGACGACGAGGACCTCCGGCGGAGCTTCCTGGCTCGGGAGGATGTGCGCGCTCTCGGCGACGAATGACCGCGGACCTACGCGCCGGTCGCCGTCTCCGCGGCGGCCGGAACCACGACCGCGTCGGCGGGCACCACGACCGCGTCGACCGGGTGTCCCTTCAGGGAGAGGTGCCGGCGCTCGAGCCCCTCCACGTCGAGCGCGGCCGCCGCGGCCGCCTCGTCCGTCACGAGCACCTCGCCGATCGCAGCCTGCGACGCCAGGTGCGCCGCGATGTTGACGGGGTCGCCGAGCGCCGTGAAATCGGCGTTCGACTCCGCCGATGCCACGACCCCGACGAAGGCCCGCCCGCGGTGTACGCCCGCGCCGACCGGAACCCACGGAATGCCCTCGGCGCCATGCCCGGTGAGGCGGAGAAGGGTCTGCGCCGCCTCCACCGCCTTCCGCGTGTGGTCGGGTCCGGCCAGGAACGGGACGAACAACCCGACGACCTCGTCCCCCACGAACTTCTCGACGATCGCGTCCGCCGCGAAAAGCACGTCGCTCGAGGTCCGGTAGAAGCGGTTCATCAGCCGCGTGAACTCGAGCGCCGACATGTCTCTGGCGATCTGACTCGAACCCCGGACGTCCGCGAACAGCATCGAGAGCTCCACCTCTGCCCCCGCGACCTCCGTGTCCCCCGATGCGGGGCAGGCCTTCGCGTGGGTCGTCAGGCTCTTGAAGCATCGCCCGCAGATGTTCGGATTCTTCTCCCAGGGTGCGTACCCGTATCGGCGGAAGACCACCCCACCGGGCCCGCGGAACGGCGCCTTGCACAACTTGCAGCGCGGGGACGACGGCACGAACCGCAGCGGGGTGGAGTGCTGGAGGTGCGGATGTGTGCCGGAGAGGAAGGCGGCCCATTCCTCCTCCGGCGTCGCGAACTCCGCCATTGCTCGGGCAGCGTAGACCTCTCGTCGTCAGCTGTCCGCGGACGATGGACGCTGGGTCCCGACCTCTGCTGGGGTATGTGAGGACCGACGACCGACGACGAAGGAGGGCCAGATGGCGATGGTGACCGATCCCGTGTGCGGGATGAGGATCGACGACGGGGAGGCGGCCGGGACGGCCGAGTACGAAGGGCGGACCATCTACTTCTGCTCCGAGGCGTGCCGGGACGCGTTCGTCGCGGATCCGGCCTCCTACGCCGGTGCCGGAGGTTAGGGGCGATCGAGTCGGCGAGGACGAGCTCCTGGAGCGGACGGGCTTCGCCCGGGACCACGTCCGCCGGCTCGCCGAACTCGGGATCCTCGACCGCGGGGAGGACGGGACCTATCCGCGCCGTGAGATCGTGCGCGCGCGGGCCGTCGCCGATCTGGAGGCGCTGGGCGTGGCTCCCGAGGGCATCGCCCTTGCCGTCGCAACGGGGCATCTGTCGCTCGCGTACCTCGAGAGCTCGGGACGGCGGTTCCCTCGCTCCGAGCGCACGTTCGCCGAGGTCGCCGACGAACTCGACATTCCGTTTGCCACGCTCGCGCGGATCTACGTCGCGTACGGGCTGGCCCGTCCCGCGCCGGATGAGCACATCCGTGAGGAGGACCTCCAGGAGGTCCGAAAGCTGCTGGCGATCTTCAGCGCCGGGGTCGAGGAGGAGGTCGTGCTCCGGGCCTCGCGCGTCTGGGGAGACGCCGCCCGCCGAGTGGCGCAGTACCTGACGCACCACTTCCACGTCGGGATCGAGGAACCCTTCCGGCGACAGGGCCTCAGTGACAACCAGGCACTCGAGGCGGCCATACGGTCGGTCGGTCTGCGGGCGGGCCGGTCGGGGGAGGACCTGTTGGCGTGGCTCTTCCGTCGTCACTCGGAGACCTTCATGCGGCAGCACCACCTCGACCATGCCGAGTTCGCGCTCGAGGCCGCAGGTGTGCACCAACGGAGCGCGCCGCACCCGGGCGCGGCCGCGTTTGCCGACCTCTCGGGGTACACACGACTGACCGAGGAGGCGGGGGACGACGCGGCGGCGCGCGTCTCGGTCGCGCTCGCCGACCTGGTGAGTGAGGTCGCCGCGCATCACCGCGGAACCGTCGTGAAGATGCTCGGCGACGGCGTCCACTTCCACTTCGCGAACCCCCGAGACGCAGTGCTCGCGTCCCTCGACATCGTGGAGGCGGTGGCACCTCGAGGCCTCCCACCGCACACATCGGCGTCGAGGCGGGCCCGATGATCTACGACGAGGGCGACTACTTCGGCCGGACCGTCAACGTTGCGGCGCGGATCGCCGCGCAGGCCCGGTCGGGCCAGGTGTTCGTGGGAGAGGGCTTCGCGGACCTGGTCCCACCGGACGGGTTCCGTTTGCGGGAGGTCGGAACGTTCGAGCTGAAGGGCATCGCGCATCCGATGACCCTCCACGAAGCGATCCGCGATGCCGGGGCCCGGCCGGCCTGACGGAAGCCCACCCCCTCCGATCGCGAGCCGCCAGGCGCCGCTAGCCTGCGATCTCCATGAACCCCAGTCGTCGTCTGCTTCTGGTCGCGATCACCGTCGGCATCGGGCTCGGCATCCTCTCCTTGCTGTCGGACGGGATCATCGGCGGGCGCCTGTTCGGGATCCTCGGCAACATCGCCTCGCCGTGGGGGCTCGCGGCCTTCTTCGTCGGCCACCGAACGACGTCTCCCAAGCTGGGCGCCGTCGCCGGCGCGCTGACGCTGGTGGTGGGCGTCGCGACGTACTACCTCGGCGGAGCGCTCCGCGGATACGCCGTCGGCGACGCAGACCTGGTGTGGACGATGGTCGCGCTGGTGGCCGGACCGATCATGGGCTGGAGCGGTGCTGCGGTCGCGTCTCGCCCCACGCGACCGCCGGTTGCGGCGGTGGTCGCGCCGTCGGCGATGCTCGTGGCCGAGGCGATCTTCCTCGCGATCGACCGCCGGGTCTGGCACTGGAATCTTGGGGCCGAACCGTACCGACTGATCGATCTCGGCGTCATGGTCGCGCTCCTCCTGGGCGGCCTCGCGCTCCCGGCGTCGCTCGAGAAGGATCGGCACCGCCGTCGCGCGGACTATCTGGCCCTCGTGCCGCTCGGCGTGTGCGGCGGCCTCGGGTTCGTGCTGCTGCGGAGGTTCATCGCGGGCATCGCCTAGCCGCGATTCACGGGTCGGCGGTGTCGGGAACATGTCGCAGATACACCTCGGCGCCGCACGCGGCGAAGAGCTCGCGGGCTCGGGCACGATTCGCGTCGGGGTCGACGCCGAGGTCGGCCAGGTCGAGGAGGGCTCGCGCTTCGTCGATCGGCCGGGTGAGCTCGGCGAAGCGCTCGGCCGCGGCGCGGAGCTTCGCGGCGTCGCCCTCGAGGACGCCTTCGGCCCACCAGAGGAACCCCTCGGCGTTTGGTCGGCCGAGCGCAACCCTCCGAAGGCTCTCCAGGTGCGGGGCCGCCTCCTCGGCGCGTCCCCGACGGTCGAGCCCCCGGACGGTCTCGGACAGCAGCTCGTCGACCATTCCGCTGTGCAGGTCGTCGCCGAGGAGCTCGAGTGCCTCGAGATACAGCCGCAGTTCTTCCTCGTCGTTGCCCCGCGCCCGGGCGAGCCATCCGAGGAGGAGGTACTCGAACGGGACGGCCTGGCTCTCCTCGCGCGGGTCGAGCACCAGTACCCCCTCCTCCGCGCGGCGCTGGGCGTCGTCGAGGTCGCCGCGCAGGAAGGCGGCCTGTCCGCGGCAGAGCAGCGCGGACGCGAGGCCGTACGGGTTCGCGTGCGCCCGGCCGATCTCCAGGCACATCTCGGCCGCGTGCTCGAGCTCGTCGATCCGGCCCTGGTCGAACGCGTAGTTGCCGAGGTTGCCCCACATCCAGGCTTCGTGGTCCCGCCGGCCCGAACGTCGCGAGAGCTCGATGCCCTCCATGAGGATCCGTCGCCCGCGCTCGTAGTCCGGGGCGAAGTCCATGAGCGTGGACGGCAGGGCGTTGTGCGCCCGGAGCAAGAGCTCGAGGTGCTGTGCCTCGTTGGCGATCTCCCAGCCCTCCTCCATGAGCGCGATGCCCTCGGGCACGCGGCCGAGATGGAGCAGCACGATCCCGAGCGAGATCGCCGCATGGCCCTGCACAACCGGGGCGTCGACCCGGGCGGCCATGTCCACGGCCCGCCGCAGCGGCGCCTCGGCCTCGGCCGGCGACCCGCGTCTCCGGTACAGGTTTCCGAGGATCTCGAGCGCGCGGGCGAGGTCCGGGCTCTCCCCGTGTCGCTCGAGCGCGGCGATTCCGCGCTCGACCCACGCCGGCGCCTCGTCCAGCCGGGCCACCGTGACCAGGGCGTAGCCGATCGCGACCTGCATCCGGCCCATGTCGCGCTCCCGGCCGAGGACCTCGTACCGATCCAACGCGTCCCGGTACGCGTCGAGGACGTCGTCGACCGGCCTCAGCCCCTCCGAGGTGTTGGCGACGGCCTCGGCGATCCGGGCCAGCCGCTCGGGATCCGCGCCGCTGCGCTCGCCGAGGCGCAGCCCGTCCTCGAACCAGCGGAAGGCCTCCTCCTGCTGCCACAGGTCCCACGCGCGCTCGCCAGCCTCGAGCGCCCATCGGCTCGTCGCGGCCTCGAGCTCGTGGTCGGCCGGCTCGCCGAGCTCGTCCCGGTACTCGACCGCCCGCAGGTAGTGGGCCCCCACGAACTCGGCCAGCTCCCGCGCGCGGTCCCCGGTCCGCTCCTCCGCCCACCGAGCGACTTCGACGTGCTTGCGCGCGCGAAGGAGCTTCGGCAGCGACTCGTATGCGACGTCGCGGATCAGGACGTGGCGGAAGGCGAACTCGAGCTCGCCCGAGAAGACCGGCGGCTCTCGCGGCGTGACGATCTCCTTTACGCGAAGGCGCCCGATCGCGTCGCGGACGCCGGCGGAACGCTCCGACAACGCGGCGACAGCGCCGAGCCAGAAGACGCGGCCGACGACGGCGGCGTCCTGGATGAGCGCCTTCTCCTCGGCCGGGAGCGTGTCGAGACGGGCGGCGATCAGGGCGTGGATCGAGCGGGGGACCTCGACCTCGTCGACCGGCTGGGCGAGCTCCCACGTCGAGGCCTCCGTCGCGCGGAGCACGCCGCGGTCGATCAGCATCCGGACGATCTCCTCCGCATAGAGCGGGTTGCCTTCGCTCCGCTCGGCGACGAGCCGGGTCACCGACTCGGGCAGGTCCGAGGAGAGGAGGTCCTCGACCATGTCCTCGCATTCCATCTCGGTGAGCGGCTCGAGGTAGATCGCGGCGTAGTTCCGCTTGCCGCCTCCCCACCCGGGCCGGGTCTCGAGCAGCTCGGGCCGTGCCAGCGTGAGGATCAGGATCGGCCCGGTCGCCCAGTCGGCGAGGTGGTCGACGAAGTCGAGGAGCCCGGCATCCGCCCAGTGCAGGTCCTCGAGCGCGAGGACGAGCGGGTAGCGCGCGGCCATCCGCTCGAGGAACCGCCGCCACGCGTCGAACAGCTCCTCGCGGGCCAGGCGCTGCTCCGTGCGGCCGCCGACGAGCGCGCGGACGTGCGGCGCCACTTCGAGGTCGCCGAACAGCTCCTTCACCGTCCGATCGACTTTCTCGACGACGACCTCGGGCGGGTCGTCCTCGAGCACCTCGCACTGCGCCTTCACGGCCTCGGCGAGCGCGGAGTACGAGACGTTCCCGTACGACAGGGATCGCCCGCGCCGCCAGTACAGGATCTGCGGCAACCCCTCGACGTACTTGGCGAACTCCCACGCGAGGCGCGACTTCCCCACGCCGGCGTTGCCGAGGACCGTGACGAGGGCGGGTCGCCCCTCCGACTCGACGCGCTGAAGGGTCTGCTTCAGGACCGCGAGCTCCTCGTCCCGTCCGACGAGTCGGGACTCGAGGCCGAGCGGCGGGCGCTCGCCGCGCCGGCGGGCCCGGACCCGCAGCGCGTGCCAGGCGGGGACGGGTCCGGCCTTGCCCTTGAGCTCGAGCGGCTCGAGGTCCCGATAGTCGATGACCTCCTTCGTGCTCGCGAACACGGCCGGCCCGACGACGACCCGCCCCGGCTCGGCCGAGGACTGGAGCCGGGCGGCGGTGTTCACGGCGTCGCCGGTCAACATCCGGTCGCGGGTGCCGCCGGCCCGCTCGAGGTCGACGAGCACCTCGCCCGCCTCGACGCCGATCCGCATCTCGAGCTGCGGTCGGTTCTCGGCCGCGAACGACCGGTTGAGCTCGGACAGGACGGCCTGCATCTCGAGCCCGGCGCGGACCGCCCGCTCGGGGTCGTCCTCGTGCGCCGAGGGGACGCCGAACACGGCGAGCACCGCGTCCCCGACGAACTTCTCGATCAAACCGCCGTACCGCTCGATCTCCGTGGAGAGCCGGTCGAACGCCCGCCCGACGAGGGCCTGCACGACCTCGGGGTCCTCCCGCTCGGCGAGCGCGGTCGAACCGACGATGTCGGCGAACAGGGCCGTCGCGAACTTCCGCTCGTGCCGGGCCGGGCTCGCCACGAGCGGCGCCGCGCAGTTGAGGCAGAACCGCGCGTGATCCGGGTTCTCCTCGCCGCAGGACACGCATCTGGCCACGCGGCGAAGTCTAGGCGCGCTCGATGGTCGCCTGCGGCCGGCATGACGCCGGAGCAGCGGCGGTCGGCGAAGACGCTCGCCTGATCCGGCCCCGGAGGGCGATCGCTGCCTTCCGGTAGCCCGTCACCGCACCGGCTGGCGCACCTCCGTCCGCATCTTCTCCGGCGCGACCCTGCTGGGATCGCTCAGATAGATCTCGTGGTGAAGCCCGTTGGGCCGGAGGTCGTGCCGGGGGAGGAACTCGTGGTGCAGCCTCCTGGCGAGCGCCGTGGCGTCCGTGCGGTAGTCGCCGACGTACATGATCTGCACGCACCTGCCCTCGTCGAAGCGCTCCAGCCGAAGACTGCCGGGGACCTCGCCCAGCCGCTCGCTCGCCGTCGTGACGCCCCGTTCGAACATGTCGTCCGTCACCCAATCCGCCGTGACGATCATCAGCCGCCACTTCAACTCGTCCCTGGTGCCCGCGACGAGGCCCCTCATGTCGTCGGCCCACCACAGCCCTCGAGCGGCGGCTCAACGAAGTCCTTCCCCATGCGTTCCTTTGCGACGCGTTTGATCGGATAGATCGCCGAGAAGAGCCATCGCACCGCAAGCTTGAACGGTTCGCCGACCGGGTTGCCTTCGCCGTCGAGCATGGCGAACTGCATCTCGGCAGATAGAGCTCCTTCAGTCGCGCCTTCGGATCGTCCGTCGCCATCGTCGACCCCTCCTCGAGCCAGGGTTTGTTGGTCATGTAGTCCAGCGTGCGGGTGATCCACTCGCCCTCCGCTCGCAGCTGACCGATCGAGTGGTCGAAGAGCGCCTCGACGTGGTCGGGGAGCGGTTGCTGTTCGAACTGGATGACGCGCAGTCGCGTCGCTTCCGCTTCGATGGCATCGCGCCGGGCCTGCAAGGCGTGGAGCGCCTCGTCCCGCTTCAGTGCCGGCCAGTTGATCATCCCCAGCAGTACGGACGAATGGGTTGGGCGAACGGCGCCGAGCGTCGCGAGCGTCTGTGCGACCAGCGCCCGGCGCCCGGCTCTCGTCACGACGTAGACCTTCCTCGCCTTCGTGTTGGCCCTCGTCTCGGCCCGCCGTCTCGCCGAGACCAACCGCATCGTCTCCAGCTTGCCCAGCACGAAGTAGATCGAGGAGAGCCGATCTGCGTAGTACTGGAATACGACAAGGTTGGCCGCTCGCGGTCAACCGTTCCGGGACGGCGAGTTCGTGTTCGGTCCAGGTCCGGCTCTTTAGGACGCCGGCTCGCGCGTGCTTTCCACGCGCCAGTAGCCGGCCGAGTGAATCCCCACGGCGACGAGCCCAGCAACGAGGAATGCCACCCCGGTCATGCTCGAAGCTCGACCCGCACGTCGGTCTCGGGAGCGAGGAAGCTCGCGAGCCGCCCGGCCTCCTCGCGGGTTTCGGCGCGCGCTTGCCGCGTGAGGCGGCGGAACGGCTCGATTCGGAGGGTGGCGCCGGGAGTCACCTCGAAGAGCCGCCACCGCGCGGCGACCGCCCCGTCGACGAGCACCGACCCCCAGCCGACCTCTGTGAACCGCGGGATGCCTTCGGGGACGATGCGGGTCCGGTCCTTGTGGCCGATCGTGACGTTGTCGTACTCGGGGAGGAAGCGGACCGGCGCGGGGACGTCCGGGTCGGGGAGCTGCGCGCGTGGGACGTCGAACAGCTCACGGTCGTCCTCGTCGCGGACGGTGCGAAGATCAGGCCGGAGCCGCTCGAAGATCTCGCCGAAGCCGGGCACACCCGACCAGTACTGCGCGTCGGCCGGCGTCGCGGGTCCGAAGGCCGTGAGGTACCGCAGCACGAGCGCCTCGACCTCGGCCGCGGGATCCGGCGGCGCGCCGAGCCACGCCTCCATCGTCGTGAAGGCCGAGCCGCCGCTCCGTCGCCACAGCCCTCGCGGCGTCACTTGCACGGTCGGCAGCGCGTACATCGCGTACCCGAGCGAGTCGGCGTCGGCGTCCGGCCAACGCGCCGCGATCTCCTTCACGAGCTCGGCGCGCCTGCGCGGGCGCTCCTCGAGCCATCCGCGGAGCGCCGCGAACAGCTCGTCCATGTCGACGCTGCCGACGGCCTTCCGCAG
>JBOGVL010000042.1:0-12679 GCA_050692535.1 Actinomycetota bacterium
GGGTGTGGGGAGGGATGAGCGAACGGGAACGGAGACGCCTGAAGCGCATGGCGTCCTGATCTGAAGGGAAGGGGGTGACCGATGTCCCCAGCGAGGAAGAAGTCGACCGCCAAGAGGAAGACGACGGCCCGCAAGCCGGCCGCTCGGAAGTCGACGGCGAAGAGGAAGTCGACGGCGAAGAGGAAGACGACGGCCAGGAAGTCGACCGCCAAGCGGAAGACGGCGGCCCGCAAGTCGCCGGCGAAGCGGAAGTCGACGGCCAAGCGGAAGTCGACGGCCAAGCGGAAGACGGCGGCCCGCAAGTCGCCGGCGAAGCGGAAGTCGACGGCCAAGCGCAAGACGGCGGCCCGCAAGCCCGCGGCCAAGAAGACCGCGGCGCGCAGGCCGGCGAAGAGGCGGAGCGCCGCGAAGAAGCGGTAGTTCGCAGGATCGCACGACGGTGCGGAAGGGGGGCGGTCGCCCCCCTTCCGCCTTCTCCACGCAGGCGCGTGCTAGGCTCCCCGCCGCGCTCGAGCGCACCTCATGGCCACGACGCACGTAGAACGCCCCGCCGCTCCCGACGCCACCCGGAACCCGAGCGTCCTCGTCGTGCTCGTCGCCAGGGACGCGGCGGGTTGGCTGCGTGGATGTCTTCAGTCGCTCGCGAACCAGTCGCACGAGCGACTCGGCGTCGTTGCCGTCGACAACGCCTCGACCGACGGAACCGGCGGCCTCCTCTCGCAGGCGCTGGGCGAGCAGCGCGTGATCCGCCTGGCGGAGAACCGGGGGCTCGCGGGCGCCATGCGCGCCGCCATGCAGCTTCCGGCGGCCAACGCGGCGGACTACCTCCTGGTCCTGCACGACGACACGGCCCTGGCGCCGGACGCCGTCGCCCGGATGGTCGAGGCGGCGGAGGGCATCCGGGGCGTGGAGCGCGTCGGGATCGTGGGTCCCAAGGTGGTCGACTGGGAGGACCCGAGGCTCCTCCGAGAGGTGGGGCGGTCCACCGATCGCTTCGGCCACCCCTACACCCCCCTGCAAGACGGCGAGCTCGACCAGGGTCAGTACGACCGCGTCCTCGAGGTCCTGTTCGTCTCGAGCTGCGCGATGCTCGTCTCGCGCGAGGCGTGGCAGCGCACCGGTGCCTTCGACGAGCGGTTCGCCGGGCACCACGACGACCTTGATTTCTGCTGGCGCGCCCGCCTGGCCGGTTTCCGGGTCCTGATGACCCCGCTGGCGCTCGCGCGGCATCGGGGCGCGAGCGCGCGCGGCGAGCGTCACGAGGAGCGCCGGCGCCGAAGCTCCCGCTACTACGCGGAGCGGGCGGGGCTCGCCTCGATGCTCAAGGCGTATGGGCTCGTCACGCTGGTGTGGCTCCTGCCCGTCTACACGGTGCTCGGCCTCGCGCGGCTCGTCTACCTCGCGCTCTCGCGGCGATTCGAGGACGCGTTCGACCTCGTCGCCGCCTGGGGCTGGAACCTCGTGCACCTGCCCGGGACGGTCCGGCGACGCGTCCGTGCGCAGTCGGTTCGATCGGTGCGCGACCGGTCCGTCCGGCGCTTCATGGCCTCGACGTTCCGGCTGCCGCGCTGGTTCGAGCGCGCCGAGGAGTTCCTGGACGAGGGATTCGAGGGGATCGATGAAGAGGAGGAGAACGTCCGGCTTCGCCGCCGGGCCGCCGCGATCGCCGTCGGGCATCCGGTCCTGCTCGCCTCCGCGATCGGCATCGTGCTCGTCGCGCTCGCGGTCCGCCATTTCATCGGGGCCGAGACGATCAGCGGGGGCGCGCTCCCCGCGTTCCCGGGCGCGGCCGAGGAGTTCTTCCGGGAGCTGCTCTCCGGAGTCCGGACGACGGTGTTGGGGGGCGCCCAGCCGGCCAGCCCGGCGCTCGCGGCGCTCGGCGGCGCCTCGTGGTTGTCCTTCGGGAGCACCGACCTCGCGCAGAAGGCGATCCTGGGCGCGCTGCCGCCGATCGCCGCGATCCTCGCCTACCGCTCGTTCGCCCGGCAGACGGAGCACCCGGGAAGCTCGGTCGTCGCCGCCGCCGCGTTCGTGTTGTCCGGCGTCGGGTTGTGGGTGTTCTCCGAGGGCAGGATCGGGCTGCTCGTGGTGCTCGCGACGCTTCCGGTGATCTGGGACCGGCTCGACGGCGCGTTCGGGCGACGCCGGCCGGATCGACCCCTGCGGTTCGGCGTGGCGCTCGGTGTCGCCGTGGCGGTCGCCGTCTCCTTCGAGCCGGGAGCCCTGCTCGGCATCGGGTTGATGGCCCTGGCCCATCTGGTCGGCGCCCGACGACGGGTTCGCGGCGGCGGGCTCACGCTGCTCGGGATCGGCGTGGCCGCGATCCTGGCCTTCCCGGTCGTCGCGGATCTGGTCTCGGGTGGCGGGGGGTCGCTGGCCTCGTTCGTCGGGTCCGACGACCCCTGGTCGGTGCTGCTGGTCGTTCCCGACGGGGGGCCGGGGTCGTGGGCGCTCGCCGGCTTCCTTCCTGTGGCGGCGATCGTCTGCTTCGCGGCAGTGGCGACCGAGCAGCGGGGCCGGGCGTGGCGGGCCATGGCCGTTGCCGTCGCGGGGACGGGGCTCGCGTGGGCCTCGACGGCCGGCTACCTTCCCGACCCGCTCACGAACGCGCCCGTCTATCTCGCGACCGCCGCGTTCTGCGAGGCGGCGGTCATCGCCTACGGCCTCCCCGGGCTCATCTCGGGGCTCCAGCGCCAGGCGTTCGGTGCCCGACAGCTCGCCGCCGCCCTCCTGACGGTGGTGCTCGCCGTGGGCCTCGGCGCGCAAGCCCTGCAGGTGACGCTCGCCGAGTGGGAGGTGCGACCCAACGGGCTGCCGCCCGCCTGGCCGGTCATCGACTCGAGCGCGCCCGGAGAGTTCCGGATCCTGTGGATCGGCACGATCCGCGGGGATCGCTTCCCGGCGCCGGGCGGGGATCCGCTGGGTCTCGTGCCGGCCGGCGACGCGAGCGTCCGGTTCGGGCTCACCGACCGGCACGGGGCCAGCGCGCTCGACATCGGCCGGCCGTCGTTCGGCCCCGGCTACGATCGGCTGCGGTCCGTGCTCGACGAGCTCCTCGCCGGGAGCACGTCGCACGCGGGCTCGATGCTCGGGCCGTTCGGCGTCCGCTATCTGGTCTCGGCGGAGGGGGACCTCCCGCCCGCGGCACGGGCGCGCCTGGACGCTCAGGCCGACCTGGACCGGATCCCCGCCGGGGGGCTCACGATCTACCGCAACGCCGCCGAGCTCCCGACGGCGTTCCTGGCCACCGACGAGGCGTGGACGGCGAGCGCGGACGCGACCGATCTCGCGGAGATCGCGGCCCGCCCGATCGTCGCGGTCGAGCGGATCCCGCCCCCGGAGTCCGGCGAGGTGACCCCGATCGAGGGTGCCGGCGAGGCCGTGGCCGCCGACCAGTTCGACGCTGGATGGCGGATCGAGAACGCGGGCGAGTCCCTGGTGCCCCGGCAAGCGTTCGGCTGGGCGATCTCCAGCCCGGTCGAGGGCGGAAGCGTGTCCTTCCTCTACACCGAGCAGTGGATGCGAACGATGGAGATGGTCGCGCTCGGTGTGGCGTGGCTCGCCGCGATGTGGATCACGCGGAAGCCGGGGTCCGCATGAGGCGCTCGCAGGCGATCGCGGCGGGCATGGTGGCGGTGCTGCTCGTCGGCGGGGCGGCGTACGCGGACCGGGAGCTCGGGCCGCGGCCTCCGGACGAGTCTCCGGCGACCTCCGTCGCCGCCTCGGGCGAATGGTTCTGCCCGCACGGCGGCGGTGAGACCGACTGGGAGGTGTTCCTCCAGGTCGCCAACCCCGGCGAGGAACCGGCGGCGATCCGCGTCCGAACCCTGGGGAGCAAGCGGCCGACCGAGCCGCAGACGCTCACGGTCGAACCCGGCTCCTTCCTTCGGGTGCCGGTGCCGGCCGACGGTCGGGGGCGTGCGTCGATGGTCGAGTGGTTCGACCAGTGGGTCGGGGTGGGGTGGATCGCCCATGCCGGCGGGGACGAGGGCGGGGTCGCCGCCGAGCCCTGTGCCGCGGCGGCCGGGAGCCGATGGTTGCTTCCTGACGGGACGACCGAGACCGACGACAACGAGGATCACGTCGTCGTCATGAACCCGTTCGCGCGCGATGCCGTGTTCTCGGTCGTCCTGCTGTCCGACCGACGGGAGGCCGTCGTGCACAGCGAGCTCACCGACCTCGTGCTGCATCCGTACCGCAGCCGCGTGATCCGGCTCAACGACTTCGTGAAGGGCGAGCGCACGGTCGCGACGCTCGTCGACGTCTCGGTCGGGCGGGTGGCGGCGGGGACGCTCGGCATCTCCCGGGCGGGAGGGATCCGATCGACGACCGGGTACCTCGGGCAACCGGGCGCGCAGCTCACCTTCCCCGGGGGCGCGGACGCCGGCCGGACCGATCTCGCCGTGATGAACGCCGGTCTCGAGCGGGTCGTGCTCGGCGCGGACCTCCTGGGGAAGGAGACCGAGCAGCCGTTCGCCGGCCTCGCCGACTCGACGCCTCCGCCCGAGTCCGGACGGACGTTCCCGACGACCACCGATGGTCCGACCTCGGTGGTGTTCACGGCCGGAGGGCCGGGCGTCGCCGCGACCCGGCGGACGTTCGGGGTCGTCTCGGACCAGGCGGCTTCCAACGGGGCCGCGCCGGCCGGCGCCTGGCTGATCCTGCCGGCCGTGGCCGGGTCTCCATCGCATCCGGGCCTCGTCCTCGCGAACCCCGGGACGACCCCGGCGGAGGTTGCCCTGTCGTACCTCGGCTCCGCCCCCGAGCAGCAGGTCATCGTGACGGTTCCGGCCGATCGGACCGCCACCGTGCCGAAGGAGTTCGTCGAGGCCGCGCCCGAGGGGGCGGTCGTCGCGGTGGCGAGCTCGGGAACCTTCGTCCCGGCGGCGGCGTCTTCCTCGCTGGGCCGTGAGGGATTCGCCGCGTACGCGGTCGCGTTGGGAATCCCGATCCCGGCCGAATGGTTGCCCGGATAGACAACTCGGCCGGCTTTCCTATCATGGTGGCTCGGCCTGCGGCAGGCGGAAAGGGACCGAGGTGGCGGCGAAGCACAAGCGCACCGGGAGACGAGCGTGGACGATCGCCCTCGTCTCGATCGGCGTCCTCGCCCTGCTCGGTGGGGGGACGGCGTACGCCGCCTACCGCTACGATCGCTCGGCGGCCGACCGGATCCTGCCGGGGATCATCGTGGCAGGGGTCGACGTCAGCGGCATGACCCGCGACGAGGCCGCTCGCCTGATCGAGGAGCAGGCCGACGTGCGCCTGCAGGGGTCGCTGTCGGTCCGCGCCGCGGGGGCGACGTGGACGGTCACGCCGGCCGCGCTGGGCATGACGGCCGACGTCGACGGGGCCGTCGACAAGGCGCTCGGGGTCGCCGACCAGATGTCGTGGTTCTCGCGCCTCTATCACCGGCTGGCCGACGAGCCGGTTGACCGCGAGTTCGAGCTTCCCTTCGCGTACGACGAGGCCGCGGTCGACGCGTTCGTCGAGCAGACGTACGCGGACGTGGCGGTCCCGGCCGTCGACGCCCGGTTCGCGCTCGTCGACGGCGACGTGGTCATGCAGCGCTCTCAGGACGGCCTGGAGCTCAAGCGAGAGATCGCCGCGAAGCGGATCCTGAGGGCGCTCGCCAGGCAGCGGGAGAGCGTCGACATCCCGGTGAAGGAGATCGCGCCGGAGGTGACCACGGCGTCGCTCGGCACCACGATCGTGGTCGACGTCTCCGACAACACGCTGGCCTTCTACGAGAGCCTCCAGGTCGTGCGCGAGTTCCGCGTCGCCACCGGTACGGCCCAGTATCCGACACCAGTCGGGAGCTTCGAGATCGTCGACAAGAAGGAGAACCCGACGTGGTACAACCCGGCCCCGGACGGGTGGGGCGCGGATCTTCCCGCGTCGATCGGCCCCGGTCCGGGCAACCCCCTCGGCACCCGCGCGATGTACCTGAACGCGCCGGGGATCCGGATCCACGGGACCTGGGACTCGTCGTCGATCGGCACCGCGGCCTCCCACGGCTGCATCCGGATGCACGTCGAGGACTCCGAGGAGCTGTACCCCCTCGTCCCGGTCGGAACCCGGGTCCTCGTCAAGGCGTAGCTCCGGTCCGGAGCCGGCTTGGTGGCCGGTCATGCTTGAAATCACACGTTTGTGATCTACCATCGCGTCGTGCGCACGTGCGCGAAGCTTCGTTGCCGCTCCCGGGCATCGGCCACCGCGGCCATGCGCTACGGCGATCGCGAGGTGATCGTCGGCGAGCTCTCCCCGGACACCGACCCGGCACTCGTCGACCTGTGCCGCGAGCATGCCGAGCGCCTCACCCCGCCGATGGGCTGGCGGATCGTGTGGCAGACGCTCCCGGAGCGGGTCGGGGCCTGAGGCCGGCGTTCGGCCTCCCCCGGTCCAAGGGGGGGTGCGCGGGCGGGGGGTCAGCACGACGCCGGCTCGGCCTACTGCCTGCCTAGCCCCTCGGACCAGCCGAAATGAGGTCCGCGTGCTATGGGCGGCGGGCACGACGTGGGCCACCATGTGCCCATGGAACGTCGCGTCGAGGGCTCCTGCCCCGTCTGCCACCAGGGTGACCTCATCAGCATCACGATGAACGTCAGCGGAAGCGACCTGGGCTTCACCACCTGCCACATGTGCGAGGCGAAGTGGTGGTACCGGGACGGCGAGGCCGTGCCGCTGCGGTCGGTCATCGGCAACGTCCTGTCCCAGCGGTCGTAGCGCCCTCCCGCCGCCGGAACCACGCGCCTTCAGGCTCCACCGTTTCAGTAGGATGCCCGGACCGTGTCGCCGCGTGATCTGCGTGCCATCTTCAAGGCCTACGACGTTCGCGGCATCGTCCCCGATCAGCTCGACGAAGGTTCGGCGCGCGCGATCGGCGCCGCGTTCGCGGATTGGTCCGCCGTCTCGACCGTCGCCGTCGGCCGCGATTCCCGGCTGTCCTCGCCCGCGCTCGCGGCCGCCATGCGCGAGGGGATCGCCTCGCGGGGCGTCGACGTGATCGACATCGGCCTGGCGTCGACCGACCTGCTGTACTTCGCGAGCGGCTCGCTCGACGTCGGGGGCGTCATGCTCACGGCGAGCCACAACCCCCCCGACTACAACGGGATGAAGTTCTGCCTGCCCGGCGCGAGGCCCGTGGGGCAGGACACGGGGCTCGAGGCGATCCGCGAGCGCGCCGAGCGCGACGACCTTGCGCCCGTCGCCGCCGTCGGCCGCGTCGAGCGGCGCGACCTCCTCGACGCCTACGCCGATCACGTCCTGTCGTTCATCGACGTCGCCAAGATGCGCCCGCTCACCGTCGTGGCGGACACCGCGAACGGGATGGGGGGGCTCGTCGTTCCCGCGGTCTTCGCCCGCCTGCCGTTCACGCTCGTCCACCTGTTCCCGGAGCTCGATGGCACGTTCCCCAATCATCCGGCCGACCCGATCGACCCGGAGAACCAGGAGGACCTGAAGCGCGAGGTGCTCGCCCAGCAGGCCGACGTCGGACTCGCGTTCGACGGCGACGCGGACCGCGTGTTCCTGGTCGACGAGAAGGCCCAGGGTGTGAGCGGCTCGGAGGTGACCTCGCTGGTGGCGCGCTCGATGCTCGAGCGCTCGCCCGGCGCCCCGATCGTCTACAACCTGATCTGTTCCTGGGCGGTGCCCGAGGTGATCCGCGAGCACGGCGGCGTCCCGGTGCGAACGCGCGTCGGACACTCGTTCGTCAAACACGTGATGGCCGAGACCGGCGCGGCCTTCGGCGGCGAGCACTCCGGACACTATTACTTCCGCGACAACTACCGGGCGGACTCCGGCCTGATCGCCGCGGTCCTCGTCCTCGAGCAGCTCTCGATCGAGGACGCGCCGCTCTCCAGCGTGCTCGCGCCCTTCCGGCGGTACTTCGACTCGGGCGAGATCAACACCCGCGTGCGGGACCAGGCGGCCAAGGTCGAGGAGATCGCTGCGGTGTTCGCCGAGGGGCGGCAGGACCGCGTGGACGGCCTGACGGTAGAGTTCGACGACTGGTGGTTCAACGTGCGGGCGAGCAACACGGAACCGCTCTTGCGCCTGAACGTGGAGGCCAGGACCGAGGACCTGTTGCGTGAGAAGACCGAGGAGGTCCTCGCCTTGATCCGGAACGAAGGAGGCGGTGCGTGAGTCTCGACCCGGAGCTTCTCGAGATCCTCGTCTGTCCGAACGACCGCGGTGAGCTCGACTACCTCGAGCCCGAGCAGGTCCTGGTCTGCCGGTCGTGCGGCTACCGGTATCCGATCCGCGACGGCATCCCGGTGATGCTGATCGACGAGGCCGAGAAGCCGCCGTCGGGGCGCAAGCGGAAGTGACGGACCTCGACGACCCGGCGGCGCTGCGGGCCGCCGACCCCGGCGGGATGCTGCGCGCCGTCACGGAGTTGCCGCGGCACTGCCGGGAAGGGTACGCGCTCGGACGCGCAGCCCCCGGCCTGCCTTCGGCCGAGGGCGTGACGTCGCTGACGTTCTGCGGCATGGGGGGCTCGGGGATCGCCGGCGACGTGATCGGCGCGGTCCTCGACGACCGTCTTCCCGTGCCGGCGACCGTCGTGCGGCGGGCGGCGCTGCCGGCGCACTGCGGTCCGGACTCTCTGGTGCTCGTCTCGAGCTACTCGGGCGACACGGCGGAGACGCTGTCGGCGTTCGACGAGGCCGTCTCGCGCCGCTGCCGCGTGCTGGCGATCACCTCGGGAGGCGCCCTGGCCGATAGGGCGGCGGAGCGTGGCGTGGCCTGTCTCGCCGTTCCCTCCGGCTTCGCGATGCCGCGCGCCGCCTTCGGCTACCTGTCGCTGGCGCCGCTCGGCGCGCTGGAGACGATGGGCCTGGCCCCGGAGCTGGGCGCGGACGTCGACGGAGCCGCCGTGGCGCTCGAGCGGGCGCTGCGCTCGCTGGGCCCCGAGGCGCCGGAGTCCGTGAACCCCGCCAAATCGCTCGCCCGGCGGGTGGGCGACCGCGTGCCCGTGATCTGGGGGGCGGACGGGATCGCCGTGGTGGCGGCCGCTCGGTGGAAGGCGCAGCTCAACGAGAACGCCAAGGTTCCGGCGTTCTCCTCGTCGCTGCCAGAGCTCGATCACAACGAGGTCGTGGGATGGTCCGAAGGCCGCGGGCGGGGGTTCTTCCTCGTCGTGCTGCGCCACGGCGGCGAACCTCCGGACGTCGCCGCCCGGTTCCCGCTCTCGATCGAGATCGCCCGGGCCTCCGGCATGGACTTCGAGGAGATCCGGGCCGGGGACGGACCGGCCCTCGCGCGACTGCTCGAGCTCGTGCTGCACGGGGACCTCGTGGCGACCTACCTGGCGCTCGTGCGCGGCGTCGACCCCTCGCCGATCGAGGCCATCGACCGGCTCAAGAGCGCCCTGGCCGGGGCCTGATCGTGGTGGTCGACGGATCGCCGTCGCCGGGGGACCGGCTGGCCGAGGAAGCCGCCGGCGTGATCCGCGAGCGAACGTCGCTCGTGCCGGCCGTGGGCGTGATCCTCGGCTCCGGGCTCGGCGGCGCCGTCGAGGCGCTCGCCGACGCCGAGGGCTTCGCGTTCGACGAGCTTCCCGGGTTCCCGCCGCCGAGCGTCCCGGGTCACGCCGGGAAGCTCTGGCTCGGCCGGCTCGACGGCGTCCCGATCGCGGCGTTCCAGGGACGGATCCATTACTACGAGGGCAACGAGCTCTCGGCGTGTGCGCTGCCGGTGCGCGTGGCTCGCCTCCTCGGCGCCCGGACGATGGTGATCACCGCGGCGACCGGGGGGATCGACCGGGCGGTCGCGCCCGGCTCGATCGTCGTGGGGGCGGATCAGATCAACATGATGGGCGACAACCCGCTCCGCGGATGGAAGAATCCCGACGGCTCGCCGCCGTTCGTGGATCTTTCGGAGGTCTACGATCGCGGTCTCGCGGAGCTCGCCGTCGAGCGGGCCACGGCGCTCGGGATCCGCGTGGGGCGCGGCGTGTACGTGGCCATGCCGGGGCCGAGCTACGAGACGCCGGCGGAGATCGAGATGCTTCGGCGATCGGGAGGCACGGTCGTCGGGATGTCCGTGGTCCCCGAGTCGACCGCGGCGCGGGCGATGGGGATGCGGGTGCTGGGGCTGTTCAGCGTGACCAACCACGCCGGCGAGCCCGCGACCCACCAGGAGATCCTCGCGATGGCGGACGAGGCCGCCGGGGGGATGAGGCGGCTCCTGCGGGAGCTGTGGCCGCGGCTCGGGGGTGATGGTTCGAGGGGCCCGGGGGATGAGCCCGCGATTGGGACCCCCGACGAAGGGAGTGGAGATGGACGGTGACGTGAAGGACCCGGGCCTCGCGGAGAAGGGGCGTGAGCGGATCGAGTGGGCCGCGGCCGAGATGCGCGTGCTGGCGCTGATCCGTGAGCGGTTCGAGAAGGAGCGCCCGCTGGAGGGGGTCCGGGTCGGCGCGTGCCTGCATGTGACCACCGAGACGGCGAACCTCATGGAGGCGCTCCGGGCGGGCGGCGCCGACGTCGCGCTCTGCGCGTCGAATCCCCTGTCCACCCAGGACGACGTGGCGGCCGCGCTCACGGCGGCCGGCATCCCGACCCAGGCGATCAAGGGCGAGGACGGGGACACCTACTTCCGTCACATCAACGCCGTGCTCGACCACGCACCGCAGATCACGATGGACGACGGATGCGACATGGTCACGGTGCTCCACAAGGAGCGTCCCGGGCAGCTCGCCGAGGTCTTCGGTGGCACCGAGGAGACGACGACGGGTGTGATCCGCCTGCGGGCGATGCACACGGAGGGCGCGCTTCGGTACCCCATCGTGTCGGTCAACGACGCCAACACCAAGCACCTGTTCGACAACCGGTACGGGACGGGTCAGTCGACGATGGACGCGATCATGCGATCGACCAACCTGCTGCTCGCCGGCCGGACCGTGGTGGTCTGCGGGTACGGGATGTGCGGACGGGGCGTGGCCTCCCGGGCCCGCGGGCTCGGCGCGCTGGTCGTCGTAACCGAGGTCGACCCGCTGCCGGCGCTCGAGGCCGCCATGGAGGGCTTCCGGGTCATGTCCCTGCGCGAGGCGGCGCGGATCGGCGACATCTTCGTGACCGTGACGGGGGACACCGGCGTGATCCGCCGCGAGCATCTCGAGCACATGAAGGACGGCGCGGTGCTCGCCAACTCGGGCCACTTCGACGTCGAGATCGACAAGGCCGCCATGCGCGACCTGGCGACCGGCGGCGTGCGGAGGATCCGGGACTTCGTGGACGAGCACACGCTGGCGGACGGCCGGCGGTTGTATCTGCTCGGCGAGGGGCGCCTGGTGAACCTGGCCGCGGCCGAGGGGCATCCCGCCGCGGTGATGGACATGTCGTTCGCCAACCAGGCGCTCGCGGCCGAGTGGATCGTCCAGCGTCGGGGCACCCTCGACGTGGGGGTCTACCCGGTGCCGGCCGAGCTCGACGCGGAGGTCGCCCGCCTGAAGCTGCACGCGATGGGGATCGAGATCGACGAGCTGACGCCGGAGCAGGAGGAGTACCTGCGATCGTGGGAGCAGGGGACCTGACCGAACCGGTCTCGGTGCGGGCGCGCTTCGAGCGTTTCCCCGCGACCGTGAAGGGCGCCTTCATCCTGCGGGGCGAGGACCCCGATCCTCATCAGGTCGTGTTCCGCGAGGCGCACGTGGTCGGCATCGGTCTCGGCGTGTCGAACCCCATTCCGATGGCGACGGTCACCCTCGACGTGGCGCCGCACCGCGACGTCTTCGTGCCCTTCGAGATGCCCGTCGCCGAGCTCGACCCGGGCTGGTACACGATGACGTGCGAGCTCGATGTGGACGGGAACGTGGAGACGTACGACGGCGGTCGTCGCTTCTCGGTCCCGTGGCCGCGCGCCTCCGTCCGGCGGGGATCGATCAAGGTCAACCGTTCCGTCGCCATGGGGAGCTCGAAGGTGGCGGTGGAGCAGGTCGACTGCGGCGGGGACTCCGTCAAGGTCCATCTCCGCGTCGACCCGCCGGGGCCCGTCGCCGCCAAGCTGTCCGTCGACGGCCATCGGCTGGAGGTGCTCGAGGCCGAAGTGGACGAGACCACCGGTCGCGGCCGGGTCACGGCGTACCCCGTGCTCCGAACCCACGGAACGCTCCGGATCGAGCTCCGAGGCAGGAGCCGGGACGCGGAGGGCGCGCTCGACGTGCACCTGCCCTCGTAGCCCGAGAGCGTCGGTGGCGCGCGGTAGCGTCGATCGGTGTTCGGCGCGCTGCTCGATGCGCTCTTCCCCAAACGCTGCGCGGGGTGCGGTGCGGGCCCGTGGCCGTTCTGCGCGCGCTGCCACGCCGAGCTCGTTCCCCTCGGTCGTCCGCGGTGCGAACGATGTGGCGCCCCGTCCGCGCGGGAACGGGAGACCTGCCGTCACTGCCCGCCGGAGGCGATCGCGAGCGCCCGGGCCGCGTTCCTGTTCGAGGGCCCCGTCCGCCGGGCCGTTCACCGGTTGAAGTTCGCCGGGTGGCGGCCCGTGGCCGAGGCCCTGGGGGCCGCGATGGCCGAGTCGTGCGACGTGGACGCCGATGCCATCGGCTGGGTGCCGCTCTCGTCCCGCCGCGCCGGTCGGAGCGAGGCTTCGACCAGGCCCTGGCGCTCGCGCGCGTGGTCGGACGTCGGTGCGACCTGCCCGTCGTCCCGATGCTCCGCCGGGTCCGGGACGTCGG